>DATGKG010000505.1:0-5335 GCA_035294805.1 Binataceae bacterium (SeqCode)
GATCGATTGGCGCGGTGACCGCGGTCGGCAGCCATGCGGTGGTACCTTCGCGCGCGAGGTTGCGCGAAATTTCGAGGATGCCATCCGCCGAGGCCGCCATAACGTCGATGCCGTGCGAGCCGTTAACCTGCAAATCGATGAAACCGGGAAGAATGTAGTCCGAGGCCGCCTGCGCCGCCTCGAGCGCGGAAATTTTCGCGTCGAACCGGATTTTCCCCGCGACGATCGATCCGTCAGGGAGAACCATACGTCCGGAGAGCGTGCGCATCAGGATGGATCAGTTGGCGCGGTATCGCTCCGCGAGCAAGCGCGAAAAGCGCGGCATATAAAGGAGGTCGAAAGTCGCTTCCTTGCCCGGAAACATCGCGACCGCCGCGCCCTTGAGCGCAGTCACATGCTCCCACGCCTGCTCCAGCGTAAGCGAATCGTCCTGAGCGATGGTTGCGAACGTCAGATTGACGAGGAAGCGGAGCCGCCGGATCATTTTGTCTTCCATCTCGATCAGGGCTTTGCGCTCGCGATCTTCCATAGCACTTACTCCCGAAACGCGGTGCGAGAATCGTGTATATCGCAGTATAACATGAGGCGCCAGACGGCGGCCGAATACCCTTTCCGATGCACGTACTTGTATCGTCCCATTCGCGATGCCAACCTCGATCGCACCGTGGCTCCGGCGCGTCTCAGAAGCAGCTTCATCTATCTCGCAAACGCAGTTAACGATCTCAGCGGCGATTGGGCGGTGCTCGCGCTGGTGCTCGCGCCGCTCATCGTGGGGGCGTCGCTGTGCCTGCTCCCCGATGCGTTGAACATCCAGCATCGGGTTGCGCACACCTTCGACTCTGAGGGTGGTCACGGCGTCAACGTGATGCTGCATCGCACCGCGCTGCGCGAGGTGCAAACACCTTATCGCCCCGAAGCCGGCACGCCGCCGGCTCCCGATCCGTTTCCGTTCTGGATGACCATTAGTCTGCACGTGGTCTTTCTCCTCATATCGCTGATGGTTGGCCTCGTGGCGCTGTGCGGATTGGTGCGCAGGGACTCGCAGCCGCGCGCACCCGGCGCGGTTGCAGAAGCGATCGAGGTTTACAAGCGCGTGCTGCGCATGACGCCGGCATTCTTATGGATTACGTTCCTGCAATATCTCGTGATTGCGGCGGCGTGTCTGATGTTCATGATTCCGCTGATGCTGCTGCATCTCGTGGTCTTCGGCAGTCTCGCAGTGGATCCGTATGTGGTCATCCCGTTGCTCATCCCCGGGTTGTTCGTGGAGTTGGTGCTCTACTTCTGCAAGATCGCGCTGGTGTTCGGCGGGATGCATAGCTGGCCGGCGCTGCTGCACAGCCGCGAACTGGAGCGCGGGCGATTCCTGAAAGTGGCGATGCGCATCGTGGTGTTCTTCGCGGTGTGGTCGGGCTACAACTCGTGGGCTTCGGGCGCGTTTCTGGTCGCCAGCATCCTGCTCGGTCCCGTGGTCGCCGTCACCGGATACGTATGGAGCGTGGTGTTCGTGCTCGATCTGCTGTCGGTCGGCGTCGCGTATTTCACCACCGCATTCTTTGTCGCCGCGAGCGTGCGGCTCTATCAGGACTTGACCGCGATTCGCGAGCAAGAGGCGGTCGTCACTGATGGACCGTTCGCGGCGACCACCCAGCTTCCTGGCGTAGCCGCATCCGTATCTTAAGAGTTCCTGGCGAGACGCGAGATCGATCGCACCACGACCTGCAGCGCTGCGAGCGAAATCGGCGGCGTGCTTTTCACTTCGGCAATCAGACGGGTCGTTTCGTCGAATTCGCGCGCTCGTTCGCTCTTCAGATGATCGATTGCGGACTGCGTTCCACCGAGGATGTGTTCCGCCAATTTGATCCTCGCCTGGCCCAGCTCGCCGGCCAATTCACTCGCGGCGCGACGTTCCCAACTATCCGACGGTGAAATGTTCGCGAGCGCAGTTTCGATAGTCGCGAAGTCGATCGCCTCACACAGTCCGAAGTACGCGCGCGCGGTGTCATCGAGCCTGCCACCATGCGCGAAGCTCAGGCCGATGATGCTGAGCATATGATCGGCGAAGGCGAGGCGCGCGAGGCGATGCGCAAGCGCCTCCTCATTGACGGTGGCGCGCAACTCGCGATAGACGCGCTCGAAACGTTCGCGCTCAGTCGCGAGCAGCATCGACTCGAATTCGTTGCTGAGGGTTTCGAAAAGCGGACCGAACTTCGCGACCGCCTCGCCAATCGCCACGTCGGGCTTGGAATGCTCGAGCGCCCAATCGCTCGCATTTTTCGCCGCGTGCTCCAGGGCAAGAAACGCGCTGACTTCCGCCTCGGCAGTCATGAGGTAAGCGCTGGAGCGCAGATTGTCGGCGCGCGAATGCAAATCGATGATGTCGCCGGCGATGATCCACGCGCGGATCGCATCGGGCGCCTGCACGCCGTGGTCGCGCACCATCCGAAAGATGAACAGCGATCCCATCACGTCAACCAACTCGTTTACGAGGCGAGTCGCGATCAGCTCGCGGCGCAGCCGATGATGCGCGATTTCATCGGGGAAACGCGCAACGATCGACGGCGGAAAATACGGTTTCAGGAAACGATCGATGAGATAAGCATCGTCGACGAGCGCGGCGTCCTCGAGACGGCGCGACAAATTGATTTTGGTCAGCGCGGTGACGACGGAGAGTTCCGGACGTGTGAGTCCCTGATATTGCGAGCGGCGTTCGTTCAGCTCCTCCCGGATCGGAAACGGACCTTCGCTGCTGCGCACCAACCCGCGCTCCTCGATCGCTTGCATCAAATCGCAAAACGTAAATGCCTCGAAACGCGAGCGCCGCTGTTCGAGGCTGAGCGAGAGCACCTGATCGCGATTGTTGCGCAGCACGCGCTCGGCGATCTCATCGGTGCAGGAGGCCAGCGTCTCGTTGCGATCCTCAAATGACAACGCGCCACGCTTCAGCGGCGGTTCGAGCAGGACCTTCAGATTGACCTCGTGATCGGAAGTATCGACGCCGGCGGAATTGTCGATCGCGTCGGTGTTGATCATCCCTCCACGCAGCGCGTACTCGATCCGCGCGGCTTGCGTGAAACCTAGATTGCCCCCCTCGACGACAACCTTCGTGCGCAGCTCCGCGGCCGCGATGCGGCACGTATCGTTGGTGTGGTCGCCGACGTCGGCATCGGTCTCGCCGCTCGCGCGGATGTAGGTGCCGATACCGCCGTTGTAGAGCATCTCGACCGGAGCGCGCAGGATGGCGCGAATCAGGCTGTCGGAATCGAGCGCGTCGGCATCGGTCGCGAGGGCGGCGCGGATTTCGGGACTCAACTCGATTCGCTTCAGCCCGCGCTTGAAGACGCCGCCGCCCTTGCTGATCAGCGCGGGGTTGTAGTCGGCCCAGCTCGATCGCGGAAGTTCGAAGAGCCGCTTGCGTTCCTCGAAGCTGGTTGCAGGATCTGGATCAGGATCGATGAAGATGTGGCGATGGTCGAAGGCGGCGATCAACTTGAGATTGTTCGAATAGATGAGCCCGTTGCCGAAAACGTCGCCCGACATGTCGCCGATGCCGATCAGCGTCACCGGCTTACCGCGCATCGGATCGCGGCCAATCTCGCGCAGATGACGCTTGGCCGATTCCCACGCGCCGCGCGCCGTGATGCCGATTTTCTTGTGGTCGTAGCCGTGCTTGCCGCCCGAGGCGAATGCGTCGCCGAGCCAGAAGCCGCGCGCGATCGCAAGATCATTGGCGATATCCGAAAAACTCGCGGTGCCTTTGTCGGCCGCCACGACCAGATACGCGCCATCGTCGTCGAGCACCTTTACTCCCGCGGGATGCTCGACGCCGTGCTCGGTAAGATTGTCGGTGAGATCGAGCATCGCGTTGATCAGCGTCTTGTAAGCCTCGACGCCGTCGATGCTTTGCTTGACGATGAAGCCGCCCTTCGCGCCGGTCGGCACGATAACCGCATTTTTCACCGTCTGCGTCTTCATCAGGCTGAGAATTTCGGTGCGGAAGTCATCGGGACGATCGCTGAAGCGAATTCCGCCGCGCGCGACGCGGCCCGCGCGCAGATGGCACCCTTCCATGCGTGGGCTGTTGACGTGAATTTCGTACAGCGGCGCGGTGTCGGGCAGGCCGAGAATTTTCGCGCTCTCGAATTTCAGCGTGAGGTACGGATGCGGCGCCGGCGCAGGAAGAAAATAGTTGGTGCGCACCGTCGCCTCGACCATCGAGAGAACTGCGCGCGCGGTGCGATCGTCAGCGATGTTGTCCACCGCCGCCAGACGTTCGAGGTATTCGGCCTTGAGCTGCTCGCTGCGGTCGTTTGTCGTCGACGGATCGAGTCGCGTGCAGAACAGATCGACGAGGATCCGTGTCAGTTCGGGATGCGCAAGAAACACGCGGCGCAATGCGGGCCGCGCGGGCGCCAGCCGCATCTGGAAGGCGGCGCTGAGATAGGCGCGCACCAATGCGACCTCGCGCCAATGAAGTCCCGCGTTCAGAATCAGCGCGTTCAGCGGATCGTTCTCCGCGTTGTCGCCGCGTACTGCAGCGATCGCATCGGCAAGCATCGAAACCCCGGGCGCGTCGTCTAACGTAACGCCGCCGGGACCCTGCACCAGAAATGATTCAACCGTCGCGCGCGCCGGCTTGCCATCGATCAGCGGCGACAACTGATGCGCATCCTCGGAGAGCACGCGCAGCCCGAAGTTCTGCAGCATCGGCATCAGCTCGGAAAGAATCGGCGGATCGCCGAGCGCGAACATCCGAAGTTCGCCCGCGCCGTCGGCAGCGCCGTTGGGAGGCTTGCTGTTCAGCTCGACTTCGAATCCGCCATCGGCGAGCAACCGCTCGATGTGCCCGGCATCGGCGGCGGCGCGCTCGACGTCGAAGGCAGCTTTGTAATCGGCAGTAAACGCGAGACCCCATCGCGCGAGAACTTCGTGCGCGCGTGTCGCGCCGAATTTTTGTCCCAGCATTTCGCGCAGCCGATCATCCCAGGTGCGCGCGAGATCCGCGATCTCGGATTCGATTTTACGGATCAGCGCGGCCGACGGCGGCTGCGCATGGAAACTGAAATGCAGACGCGCCGTGTAGCCTTCGCCGAGCGCGAGATAATAATAGAGCAGCTTGCCTTTGAGGCGATTTTCCAGCGCGTGCTGAATGCGCACGCGGACCTCGGCGGAAAACGCCTCGCGCGGCATCAACACCAGCGCGATGATTTGCTGGCGGCTCGAATCGGAAACGATATTCAGGCGCACCGCTGCATCGGCTTTGGTCTCGCTCAGGAGCTGGAGTTGTTTTCGCAGCTCCTCGACCGAGGCGCGAAACAATTCTTCCTTGGGAAAG
>DATGKG010000506.1:0-2852 GCA_035294805.1 Binataceae bacterium (SeqCode)
GACCTCGTGATCCTGCGGATCATCTATATCGACCTGCTCGATGGTGAGCGGCTGATGGGGACCATGAAAAACGGCGGCCTTCATTCGGATAGCTCCCTTCGCAACTTGAACGATCGGAATGTTGCTTCCTCAGAAATGCTACTTTTCGATGCGAGTTGGCAAACGAATGATGCCGGTTGCGAGCACCGAAAGTTCGCCGTCCTGATTCTCCGCGCGTTGCGTGACTTCGGCATAGTGCGAACCGCCCTCCGCGAACGTGCGCTTCACCTCGCCATTGATGTAGAGCGTATCGCCGACCGGATTGTGGCGGCGGATTTTCACCTCGAGCTTGCGCAGGAAGCCGCTGTCGCCCATCCAATTTGTAAGATGATGCGACATCCAGGAGCATCGCTCGGGGCCGTAGTCGTATGCCGCAGGGGTACCGACCAGCGTCGCGAGGTCGTCCTCCCAATGCACGCGCTCCGGGACGTCGGGGATGCCGAACTTGTTGGGAATGCCCAGCCCCGGATGCTTCTGCAACTGCTTCCACGCGAGTTTGTTGGCGCGGATGTATAGCCCGCCCCATCCCTGCGCGAACGCGATGAAGCCGGTGACCGTCATCGGACCCTTAACCATGGTCGGCAGCCTGTCGCCGGCGTGGACATCCTCAATATAGCGCGGCTTCGCGCCGCGAATTTCCTCGGCCTCGTAGTGTGCGAAAATTTTCGCGAGGTCCTCGCGCGAATACTTCACCGGCGGCTTCTTCTTGACCGCCTCGTATTTGGTGCCGCGCTCACGCGCGGTATCGCGTTCGGTGCGAAAGCACCAGCTATCGCCCTCGCCAACCAACTCGCGATTCTGATTGTAAAATTCGCATCGATAAATCTGCTGGATCGAGCGGCCGGCGAAGCGCGTCTCGTGCTCGGCGAGATCCTTCAGCCACACTTTCGTCGTGAACGCATCGCCGAGCATCATCGTGCGATGCCAGGTGACGTCGATGCCGGCGAACATCGCATGCACGCCAGCGAGCCCTCCGACGTATCCGCTGAACGATCGATTGAGCGGGAAGATGAACGAGGGCGGCGCCTGTACGCGGCCGAATGCGGTCGTTGCCGCATACGCAGGATCGCACCAGAGCGGGTTGTCGTCGCCGATGCCGTGCGCCCAATGGCGGATGTTGTCGCGCGAGGCCTCGTAGCACCATGGTTCGAGCGAATCCTCGATCGGTACGCCGATCAGCTCACGCAGGTCGGTCAGACTTTTGTCGTTGATTACGGAAAATCGCGGCGAAGTGTCAGGCATACTTTCGTATAGAACATCCGACCGACGGGGGGAATGATCGGCGCATGACATCGCTGGATGCGACGTTCCTCGCATTCGGCACATTGACACTTTCGAACTGGAATACTAATAGCTGGATAAGTTTTTATCGTCCGCGGAGACAGCGCCACTTAATGAAACGGGAGGTGTCTGATGCGCAGTTTTGAGAGATTGTGTGTCTTGAGGCCCCTGGCAATCGTTCTGGCACTTGGGGCAAGCATCGCATGGTTTACCGGATCGGCGGCCGCGCAGGTTAAGCCGGGAGACTTCATCTCACCGGAGAATGCCAGCAAGGTGCGCGATCTCGTTTCGCCAGGAGTTTACTGGCGAGTTCAGCACGGCATGTCGATGAAGATCGTGCCGACCGAACGCATCGACTGGCCGCCTCCGTATAAGGAAGCGACGGAAAAATACTCCTCGCAGGTCCGCCTCACCTCGGATCGTCGCTCGCTCATCGGCTATGTCGCGGGACAGCCTTTCCCACTGCTCGATTCTAACGATCCTGACATCGGTGCCAAGATAACCTGGAACTACTTCTTCCGCCCGGTGTCCACTGACGACTATGACCTTCGCTTTTTCGATTGCGAGAGCGTCTACGGCGGACTCAACAAACCGTACCACGTGCTCTGGTACTACACGGTCGGACATTATGCCGGTTACAACGAGGTCGGCCGCACCGAGGTCGATCCGATGCCGGTCGATCCCGACTTCCTCCTTTCGGGGCGCTATTCGATGACGGGTTTGTATCCGCAGATTTCTCCGGAGGACGGTGCGGGGGCCGGATTCCTGCGCTATCGCTATGCGAATCCGAAGAAGTCCGACGATGCTTGGACGTATTTGCCGGGCGCTCATCGTTTGCGCCGACTGAATGACACGCTGATGAGCACCGGACAAGACGCAGGCCCGGAATCGTACAATCCCGACGATTTCGAATGCTTCGCGGGCAAGAATGAGAACTACGACTGGAAGTACCTCGGCGAGCGCGAGATGCTTGGATGCGTCAACGATCCGCAGGAACCCCCTCCGACCTGCAAGACCGACGGAGGCGCAAGCCACTGCCCCTCGCGTTGGCAGATGCGGCACATGTACATCCTGCAAGGTGTGGCGCGTCGCGATCGGCTTCCCGGCGACCTCTATTCGAAACACGTGTTGTATATCGACTCGGAAGCGGACTTCGGGATGTATCAGGACCAGTACGATCGCAGCGGCCAGTTGTTCATAAATTATACTTCCTGGCTGAAGTATGAGGACCGCGTGGTGCCGGATGCCAAAGTTGCAATCTATCCGTTCAAACGGCTGTTCCAGAGCGGATCGTCATCGACCGACATTCAGTCGGGTCTCTCTACGGTTTGCTATCACCCGGGATACGATGTGCCGGAGAAGGAATGCTGGTACATCAACATGGGCGCGGTCGACCGGAGCTTCTTCGATCCGGATGCTTTAGTGCGCGCCTCCCATCGATAAGCATCTTCGCTCTCATCGTGCGGCGCAGGTCTCGATATCGAGGGCCTGCGCCGCATTCTTTTCGGGTCTTTCTATTGCAATATCTGTTG
>DATGKG010000507.1:0-4972 GCA_035294805.1 Binataceae bacterium (SeqCode)
CAACAGACCTTTGCCGCCGCCGCCCACGATAATCGGAGGGCGCGGCTTCTGGATCGGTTTGGGCCACAGGGTCGCGTTCTTCAGATGATAGAACTCGCCCGCGAAGTTGCTCAGCTCGTTCGCCCACAGCGACTTGATGCAAGTCAGCGCCTCGTCGAGCATCCGTAGCCGCTCGGAAATCGGAGGGAATGGAATGCCGCTCATACGGAACTCGGTTTCCGTCCATCCGGTGCCGAGGCCGGCGAGCAAGCGGCCGTTGCTGAGATGGTCAAGCGTCATCAGGCTCTGCGCGGTGATCGCCGGATGACGAAACAGATTGCATAGCACCAGATGGCCGACGCGGATCTTCTTCGTCCAGGTTGCGACCGCCGCCGCCATCGACATCATGTCCCATACCAGCGCATGCGGATCCCCTTGGCGCTCAGGGCCTTCATTGACCAGATGGTCCGGAAACACGATGTAGTCGTAATCGAGCGCCTCGGCCGCCTGCGCGAGGTCGCGCATCCGCGCCGGCTCCATGTTGGCGAACTGGAAGCCAAATTCGAGCTTCATATTTGAAACCTTGGCGGCTACTTCTTAGCCGCGTCGACGTTGATGGTGACCGTCACCTCGTTGCCGACCACCATCCCGCCGTTGTCGAGCGTCTTGTTGAAGGAGACGCCGAAATCCTGCCGATTGATTGTGGTCGTCGCGGTGGCCGCGCGATGCGTCGCGCCCATCACCTTCACCTCCGGCGTCGGTCCGGTCACTTCCAGGACGACCAGCTTGGTCACTCCGTGAAGCGTCAGGTTGCCGGTGACCTTCCATTTGTTGTCCGCTTCGGGCTCGATTTTCACCGACTTGAAGGTGATGGTCGGATACTTCGCAACGTCGAGGAAGTTTGGACTTTTCAGATCCGCATCGCGCTTTTCAGTGTGCGTGTTGATCGACGACGCATCGATCGTAGCCTCGATCTCCACCGATTTCGGATCGTCATCGTTCGCCGTGATAGTGGCCGAGAACTTGTCGAACTCGCCGGTCACGTTAGAAAGCATCATGTGCTGAACGCTGAACCCAATGTTGGAGTGGACCGGATCGACACTCCAGGTTTCCGCGCGCGCATTCGCCGGAGTGATTGCCGCGAGGGCGAAAATTGCCGCGGCGCCGATCGCCCTGGTCCACCATGACGAAATCATCTTCGATTCCACATTCATCCTCCGACTTTGTTAGTGGGCACCGGCTTCCGCCCGTGCGCTTGGGGCAAGCGTCAAGATGTTCACGGGCGCGGCGGCCAGAATCAAGAGCGCATTTTGCGGCTCAGGTAATGAATTCGGCCGACGGATGGCAGCGCGGGTACTCGCGCAGGTACTGAAAAAATCGCGCCAGCGTGCGATCGCTTTTGGTCAGCGTACCGGGCCGAAAATGGATCGTATTGAGGACCGGAATGTCCTCGCTCACCACCTTGATTTCGAGTTCGGTTACCGCGCGCAAAAACGCCGCGGTCGAAGCGTCGTCGCCTTCGCTCTTGCGCGCCGCCATGATCGCGAACACCTTCGTCTGTCCCGGACGTGGCAGACCGAATGGCGTCATCGCGCCGAACCAGCGCCCCTCGATGGTGCCGCTCTGATAGAAAATGTTGGTGCCGAAGATTCCGATGCGATACTCGATCGGCTCGCCTTTCGCGTGGCGCCCCTTGAAATCGTACAGCATCGAATGATCGGTCCATTCGACTTCGTCGTGCGGATCGTCCTGCTCGAAGGTCACGCTGTGCAGCGCCTTGATGTGCTGCATGTCGGGCGTGTTGCAACTAACCACCCACGGATCGGTCGGCGTGATTTGCGAAAACGACGACGCGGTCATCATGAGTTCGGAGTCGGGATAAGGAAAGTCCGGGACCTCGAAGCGCGGATGCTCACCGTTGTACGCGAACACGATGCCGTGTTTTTCGCAAACGGGAAATTTGAACAGACACGCGGCGGGCGGCGGCGGATCGCCGACCTTGGTCGCGATGCATACGCCGTTGCCGTCGTAGCGCCAATGATGAAAGGCGCATCGGATCGTATCGCCCTCAATGTCGCCGACCGAGAGATCCGCGCCGACATGCGCGCAGTATGCGCTCATCACGCGCGCCTCGCCGCTTACGCCTCGATACGCGACCACGCGCCCATCGAGGAAATCGACGCCGAGAATTTTCCCCTGCGGAATCTCGCGCGAAAGACAAATCGGGAACCATGATTCGGAGAAAAGGCCGTTTTCGCCTTCGCGCGGAATCGGCGCCCCAAGATGACGCCGTCGTGATGTCGCAGCATGACCGTTTGCGTTTGCCATGCGAAGCATCTAGCACGAGCGCGCGAATATCGCCAAAACGTTCCCGCCCGCGCGAGGCATGCTAGAATCGCGCTCCATGGATGCGGTCACGCAAGCGCTTCGCGAGCAATACAAGGATGGATCGAATCTCAACGCCCGCATGCGACTTCATGCGCGGTTCAGCACCAATCGTTACGGGATATTCCCCTGGATTTTAGATCAGATGACGCTGACCCATACGCTACCGGGCGATGCGCGCGTGCTCGAAGTCGGCACCGGCACCGCGCAGATGTGGCGGCGCAATCGCGATCGCATTCCGAAGGGATGGCGCATCGTGCTGTCGGATTTTTCCGATGGCATTTTGCGCGAAGGCATCGCTGCTTTTGGAACGCTCGGAAAACGCTACCCGGCCGTGCAACTCGATGCCCAGGTGCTGCCGTTCGAAGACACCGCTTTCGATGCGATCGTCGCCAATCACATGCTCTATCATGTGCCGGATGTTCCTCGCGCACTGGCAGAGTTCCGTCGCGTGCTGAAGCCGGGCGGCCAATGCTTCGCGGCGACCTTCAGCAACTCGAACATGCGCGAGTTCAACGAGGCCGCCGAGCGCTTCCTGGGCAGGCCCATCAGCAACTCCGCCGCGCACTTCGGCCTGGAGACCGGCCTCGCGCCGATGCGTGCCGCATTCGCCAGTGTCGACGTTCTCAGATATCCCGACAGTCTGGTTGTCACTGAGGCTGCGCCGCTCATGGACTACATCAATTCGACCCGCATGCGCACGAGAGTGAGCGACGACAAAATCGCGGCGCTGCGGAATTTCTTCGAGCAGGAAATTTCCCGTAACAAAGCTTTTCACATCAGCAAGGACGCGGGAATTTTCGTCGCGCGAGCATGACCGATGAGCGATAGCGATAATCCCGCATTGGCCGAAATCGCGCGCCTGCTCGATGTGGTGCGCAAGCTGCGCGCCGAATGCCCGTGGGATCGCGAGCAAACCGTCGCGAGCACCGCGCGCCACGTCATCGAGGAAGCCTACGAGGTCGCCGACGCGATCGCCTCGAATGACAACGGCGACATCGCGGAGGAGTTGGGCGACCTGCTCTATCAAACATTTTTCGTCGCAGTGATCGCCGAAGACGAATCCCGCTTCAATGTGGCGAAAGTCGCGCGCGACGCCGCCGACAAATTCATCCGGCGTCATCCGCATATCTACGGCGATGTGAAAGCCGACACCGCCGAGCAGGTGCTGAGCAACTGGGACAAGATCAAATCGGAAGAGAAGAAGGACGCCGGCAAAGATGGCGGCCTCGCGAGTACAGGACGTGCCCTGCCCGCGCTGATGCGCGCGGAAAAGCTCGGCGAGAAAGCGCGCCGCAAAGGGATGGACTGGCGCGATATCGGCGAGGTTTTGAAGAAGGTTCGTGAGGAACTCGACGAGGCTGAAGCGGCGCTCGCGGAGGGCGACCACAATGCGGTCGCATCGGAGATCGGCGACATGATGCTGGCGCTGGCGAACGCGCCGCGTTTCATCGGGCATAACGCGGAGGAGACGCTGCGCCGCGCGTGTGACAAATTCATCGGACGATTTGAAGCGGTCGAGCGCCTCGCGACCTCGCGCGGTCTCGACCTGCGCAAGCTGTCGCCCTCGAAAATCGAGGCGCTATGGCAGGAAGCGAAGAAGATCACTTGATCAGTTTGTCCTAGTCCGCGTGCGTGCCGATCCAGAACCAAACGATCTCTTGCTCACTCACCTTTAGACCGAGTGCGCGGTAGCCGAGGCCGATCCGGACCGAGAAAAGGGGCCGGGTCGTAATAACCTCCTTGAATTGTAATCCGGGATGGTATGGGTTGTCTTTGAAGAACCGATAGGATTGCTTGGCGAGCTTCTGAATATCTTTAGGCAGCGAGCGATACGCTGTCCAAAACGATTTTCTGGTTCGCGAGTTCAGAGCTTTTCGATGTCGAGTGGTTCGGTGCGACCCTGCCGGTAGTCCTCAAGCACTTCGTCAGCGATCGCTTCGAGCCTTTTGGCGGAATCCTTGAACGCTTTGTCCCAGCGCTTGTCGTCCTGATCAAGGGCGTCGAGCAGCCAACGCGCGAATGCTTCCTGCTCCGCCTCGGACATCACCTCGGAGGCTTTTTCGAACGCCGCTTTCAGGATATCGCTCACAGTTTTGATGCTACTCGCGGGGGTTCATAGAGTCCATCATATTGACCCGATGCGATGGGGCTGTTAGCTAGTATCGATTATGCCGCATATTCCCGTTCACCCGTCAGCAGAGAAGCGCCATCGGCAAAACCTCAAGCGCCGAGAACATAACCGCGCCGCGCGGACGCAAGTCCGCACCGCCGTCAAAACCGCATCGGAAGCGATCGGAGCGAATGACGCCGGCGCCGCGCAGGAGAAATTGCGCTCCGCCATCAGCGCGCTGGATAAGGCCGCGAGTAAGGGCAAGCTGCATCGCAACACCGTGAGCCGCAAGATCGCGAGGCTCTCGGCGCAGTTTCACAAGACTCACGCGCAGAAATCCCAGCAAGCATAGCCACGAAGGATTCGCAGATGCGGCGTCTTCATCAGACGCCGCATTTTTTTGCTATTGCGATGTCAACTCGAGCACGAGCGATGACAGCGCCTCGGCACGAGCTTTCGTCTCGCCGTTCTTGAAATCTTCGTCGAGTTCGCTCG
>DATGKG010000508.1:0-8637 GCA_035294805.1 Binataceae bacterium (SeqCode)
CTGGAAGTGCTGCGCGAGGTTGATCTCATCGCATGCGAGGACACGCGGCGCACCGGCGCGATGCTCGCGGCGCATCAGATCAAGAAGCCGCTCATCAGCCATTTCGAACATAACGAGGAGCGGCGCGTGCCGGAGCTGATCGATCGCATGATGCGTGGCGAACGCATCGCGCTCGTGACCGACGCCGGCACGCCGGCGATTTCGGACCCCGGCTACCGGTTGGTGCGCGCCGCGCATGAGGCCGGTATTCGCGTGACGGCGGTGCCCGGAGCTTCGGCGGCGATCGCGGCGCTATCGATTTCCGGTATCGCGACCAACCGCTTCACCTTCGAAGGATTTTTGCCGCCGCGCGATTCGGCGCGTCGCAAAGCCCTCGAAGTTCTACGTTCCGAATCCCGTACGATGATCTTCTACGAGGCCGCGCGCCGGCTCGGCGACACGCTCTCCGAAATGGCGCAGCTCTTCGGCAACGATCGCGGCGCGGCGGTGGTGCGCGAAATCACCAAGACCTACGAGGAGACGATTCGGGGCACGCTCGGCGACTTCGCGCAGCGATTTCAGCGCGAGCAGGCGCTCGGCGAGATCGTCATCATCATCGAGGGCGCGGCGGAGAAGGACGCTTCCATATCGTCATTGGCGCTTTCCGTTGAGGATCTCATCGAGGCGGGTCTGAGTCTCAAGCAGGCGAGCGCGCTCATCGCGAAGTTGACCGGCGCCAGCCGCCGCGATGTCTATCAGGAAGCGCTGAAGCATCGCCGCGAAACCGAATGAAAGCGCTGGCCGATTGGTTAGCAATCGCGCTCGCGTGCGGTTGAAGTTATCGCGCCGAAACGGTTCAATGCGATGAGGGGTAGGGATGGCGCGTAAGAAAGCGGATGATGACAGCACGCCCAACGGCGATTCTTCCGGCAGCGAGACGCTGCGGGTTCTCGTGATCCACGGGCCCAATCTGAATCTGCTCGGCGAGCGCGAACCGGAAATCTACGGCCGCACGCGGCTGGCCGATATCGATCGCGAGCTTACGCAGCTCGGCGCTGAGTTGGGAATCAAGATCACGACCTTTCAATCCAACAGCGAGGGCGACATCATAACGCGGATTCAGCAGGCGCGCGGCAAGGTCGATGCGCTACTTATCAATCCCGCGGGATATACTCATACCAGCGTGGCGATTCGCGATGCGGTCCTCGCGCTCGAAGCGCCCACGGTCGAGGTGCATCTGTCTAATGTGTATCGGCGCGAGCCGATGCGACATCACTCGACCATCGCGGATGTCGCCGTCGCGCGAATCATGGGCTTCGGCGCGCCCGGCTATGCGCTGGCGCTGCGCGCGGTGAGAGGCCTCGTTGAAACAGCTCGCCATCAGCGAGCGTAGTATTTCCTGCGGCATCATGTCTCGGTGTGAATAATGGACGTTCGCGAACTCAAAGCACTTCTAAACCTGATGCATGAAAACGGTCTCGTCGAATTGGAGATCGAAGACAAGAAGGGCAAGGTGCGCCTGGTGCGCGGCACCGTCGCACTGCACGATCATCAGCCGACGCAGACCGCGGTCGCCCCATCGAAGGGTGCGGCGAACGCGAAGCCGAAGCCCGGCGCGAAGGTTATGGCGCATGCGACCGACAAAGCGCCGGCCGGTAAACTCGAACTGGAGGAGAATCAGAAGCTGGTCGAGAGCCCGATGGTGGGGACCTTCTATCGCGCCGCGTCGCCTGATGCCGATCCGTTCGTCGAGGAAGGTTCGCAAGTGCGCAAGGGCCAGCCGCTGTGCATCATCGAGGCGATGAAGATGATGAACGAGATCGAGGCCGATACTGCCGGCCGCGTCGTAAGCATCCTGGTCGAGAACGGGCATCCCGTCGAATACGGGCAACCTCTAATGATCCTCGAAATCGCCTGAAGAGGTAGCTTCGATGTTCAAGAAGTTACTGGTCGCAAATCGTGGAACTATTGCCATCCGGATAATCCGCGCATGCCGCGAGCTCGGCATCGCCACTGTCGCGGTGTTCTCGACCGCGGACAAGGACGCGCTTCACGTGCGGATGGCCGATGAGTCGGTATGCATCGGGCCGCCGCAGGCCGAGGCGAGTTACCTCAATATCCCGTCGATTATCAGCGCGGCGACGACCACCGGCGCCGATGCGGTCCATCCCGGCTATGGCTTCCTCAGCGAGAACGGCGACTTTGCCGAGGCGTGCCGCAAATCGGGGCTGAACTTCGTCGGTCCCAAGGCGCGCCACATCCGGTTGATGGGCGATAAGCCGCGCGCGCGACGCATCATGATTCGCGCCGGTGTGCCTGTCCTTCCGGGCAGCGAAGGGAAGGGCATTTCCGAGGTGAAGGATGCCGTCGCCGATGCGAAACGGCTCGGCTATCCGGTGCTCATCAAGGCCGCGGCGGGCGGCGGCGGCAAAGGGATGCGCGTCGTGCACGACGAGAAGGAACTGTTGCGGATGTTTCCGCTCGCGCGCGGCGAGGCCGAGGCCGCATTCAGTTCGCGCACGATGTACCTCGAGAAATATCTCGAACACGCGCGTCACGTGGAATTTCAGATCCTTGCCGACGAGAGCCGCCATGCGATTCATCTTGGGGAGCGCGACTGCTCGATTCAGCGGCGTCATCAGAAGGTGATCGAGGAATCGCCGTGTCCGGTTCTGACCGCGCGGCTGCGCGAAAAGATGGGCAAGGCGGCGGTGCGCGCGGCCGACGTGGTCGGTTATTCCAACGTCGGCACGGTCGAGTTCCTGCGCTCCGGCAACGGCGAGTTTTACTTCATCGAGATGAACACGCGCATCCAGGTCGAGCATGGCGTCACCGAGATGGTGACCGGAACCGATCTCGTCAAGGAAAGTATCCGCGTCGCGATGGGCGAGCCGCTGCGCTGGAAGCAGCGTCAGATCACCATGAACGGCGCGTCGATGGAGTTTCGCATCTATGCCGAGGATCCCGACACGCACATTCCGTCGCCGGGCGTGGTGTCGAATCATCATCCGCCGGGTGGGCTGGGGGTGCGGGTCGAGACCGCGCTGTACGATGGCTATCGCGTGCCGGTGCACTACGATCCATTGATCGCGAAGTTGATCGTGCATGCGGAAAATCGCGCCGGTGCGATCGCGCGCGCGAAAGCGGCGCTGCGCGAGTATATGATCGACGGCATCAAGACCAACATTGCGCTACATCTGAAAATTCTGGACGATCCGGAATTTGCCAAGGGCAACTTCGCGACCGACTTCCTGACGCGCTACGATCATGTCGCCGAAGCCGCCCGCGCGGCCGGAAGGTAGTTCTCCAGATAGTCGCGCAATGTTCGCGCTTGTGAAGTCCGCGAAACGTCAACATGACGCGACTGCGCGGACCGCGATAACGGTTCGCCATCCACGAGCGAAGACCTCTTGACGGAGGCTGCGCGCGTCGAAACGATATATCCAGAATCGCGCGCGAGGTCAGGAGCGCGGATTCTTACCATCCATGACAAAAAAGATTTTTCTCGCGGTCGTCATCGTGTTCACAATGGCCCTCGCTTCCGTGCGCGTCGACGCACAGGATGCGTCGATGATTCCGGGCGCCAACTCCGCGCCGCCGGGTCCTCAACCGAAGGTGCTGGTCGAAAATCCGCTCTATGACTTCGGCTCCGCTACCGAAGCAACGATGGTCAATCACACTTTCAAGCTGAAGAACATCGGTCAGGGGCGGCTGGTCATCAGCCACGTCAAGACCTCATGCGGATGCACGGCGGCGAAGCCCGACAAGAACACGCTCGGGCCCGGTGAGGAGACCGAAATCAGCGTCGGCTTCGATACCCATTTTCAGAAGGGCCATCAGGTCCGCACGATCACCGCGTTTACCAACGATCCCAACACGCCTGCAGCAATCATGACGATGCAGGGGGTCGTCAAGCAGCAGGTTTCCGCGACGCCGGCGGAAGTCGCATTCGGCAAGGTGAAGCAGGGCAGCGAGGTGACGAAAGAGGTCATCGTCAGCGATCTCACTCAGCGCAAGGATCCGTTCATCGTCAGCGACATCAACAATTCCAATCCTGCGATCAAGGTTGAAAAGGCCAATCGCACCGATGGCAAGCCCGGCGTGCTGCTCAAGGTCACGCTCACCAAGGCGATGCCCACCGGCGTCTTCGACGACACGGTCAAGATGACGACCAGCCGGATCCCTCTGCAGGTCTCGGTCTTCGGCGAGGTGACCGGCGATTTGATCGTCGCGCCGCCGCAGGTGTCATTCGGAATCGTTCCGCACGGTGGCGAAGCGACCCGGATGGTGAAGCTGACCAATGAAGGCGGCAAGCCCATCAAAGTGCTCGGTATCACCAGCACGGCGGTGCCGGTTTCGGCGTCCGCCCAGCCCATCGACGGGAGCAAGGACTACCAGATCACGGTGCAGCTACATCGCGGGACGCCCGACGGCCAGATTCGCGGACAACTGCAGATCAAGACCGACGACCCCGAGCAGCAGGTGCTGAACGTCCCGTTCTACGGCATCGTCGGACAATTCTCGATGTAGGTAATCTCTACAGCGCGATCATCGAGAAGGAAGTCGCGGGCTCGCCGGTCTCGGTCAGGTTCGCGATTGCGGTGATTAGAGTCTTTTTCTTGATCGGCTTGCTGACGTGCAGATTGCATCCCGCCTCGCGTGCGCGCTGCACATCCTCATCGAGCGCGGATGCGGTGAGTGCAATGATTGGCACGGGACGCAGACCTCGTGAACGTTCCCACTCGCGAATGGCGCGCGTGGCCGCGAAGCCGTCGAGAATCGGCATCTGGATGTCCATCAGGATCAGATCGTACTTGTGGACCTTGACCTTGGCGACGACGCGCTCGCCGTTCTCAGCCTCATCGATGTTAAACGGCGTCTTTTGCAGAAACGCCCTGACGATTAGCCGATTGTCGGGCGAATCATCGGCCAGCAGGATCCGCAGCGGGCGCAACTCATTCGGCGAATGATGATTGGCGGGCAGGGCGGGCTGCGGTTTCGCCGCCACCACGGTTTCGCGCGCGCCCAGCAGGTCGGAAATCATCGCATACAAATCGTGACGGCGAAGCGGTTTGAAAATGTAATGGCGCAAGCCGAGCTCCTGCATCCTGAGACGGTCGGCGCTGAATGCCGTCGAATTCACCATCAAAACTACCGGAGGCAACCTGCGGCTATGACGCCGCAGCATCTGCAGCATCTCAAGCCCGTCCATCTCGGGCATCCGCTGATCGATGAACATCAGATTGAAGGCGCTGTTCGCTTCGGCCGCGTTACGAATCAAAGAGAGACTGTCGGCTGCCGACGCGGACTGCGTCACATACGCGTCGCATTGGGTCAGCATCTCGGCCAGGATCGCACGGCTGCTCTGATTGTCGTCGGTGATGAGGATTTTCATCCCCGAAAGATTGGGCGCCGGAGTATGGGTGTCGGCGCGGGCCGTATCAATGCCGAAATGCGCGGTGAAGAAAAACGTACTGCCCTTGCCCGGTGTGCTTTCGGCCCACACGCGGCCGTTCATCAGGCCCACCAGCCGCTCGACGATCGCGAGGCCTAGCCCGCTGCCTCCGTATTTGCGCGTTGTAGACGAATCGGCCTGGGTAAACGCGGAGAAGATGTTCGCCAACTTGTCCGCGCCGATGCCGATTCCAGTATCGGAAATCGCAAACTTCAGATGCCCGGGTGTTCCCGACGACGAATCCTGCTCGACCACAATTTTCACTTCGCCCCGGTCGGTGAACTTGATCGCATTGCCAATCAGGTTGGTTACGACCTGGCGCAGGCGGAGCGGGTCACCGACCAGCCGCGTTGGGACGTCGGGTGCGAATCGAAGCGCGAGCTCCAGTTCCTTTTCATCGGCCCGAATCGCCAACGTCTCGAGGGTCTTTTCAACCACCTCCACCAGATCGAAGGTGGTGGCTTCGAGGCTCAGGCGTCCGCTCTCCATTCGCGCCAGATCGAGCACGCTGTTGATCAGTTCCAGCAGCGCGTTGCCGTTGCTGACCAGCGTGCCGACGTAGCGGCTCTGTTCCGAATTGAGCGAAGTTTCGGAGAGCAGGTCGGCGGTGCCGAGGATCGCATTCATCGGAGTACGGATTTCGTGCGACATGCTCGAGAGGAATTCCGATTTAGCCTTCGATGCGGCGAGCGCGGCGCGGCTGGCAGCCTCGAGCTGGCGCTGGGTTTCTTTCAGCTTCGAAATGTCGCGCGCGATGAATAATGCGCACTGGCGTCCGCCGAGTTCCAGTACCACCGACGAAACCAGCGCAGGCGCAGGCATGCCGTCGGCGCCGCGCACGAGGATCTCCTCGTTGCGGACTTTCAGATCGCTTACCACCTGCTCGAGGAGGTGCACGCCGCTGGATTCATCGAACCAGATGTTCAGTTCCTGCCAGCGCTTGCCGATCGCCTCTTCGCGGGTGAAACCGGTCGCGACCAGAAATTCCTCGTTGACGTTGATGTAGCGTTGGGTGCGGAGGTCGATGATGCAGAGCGGATCCAGAATCGAATCCAGGGCCTTGCGCAATGCCGCCTCGTTATCGGCGAGACGCAAATTCTGTTGCGTCGCCTGGTTCCGATTCTGTTCGCCGAGCGAAGCTGCGAAGTGTCCGGCCGCCGCCGCGGTGCCGATTCCTACCCAGTGAAAAATCGTCAGCGCATCGTGCTTGCCGAGGTACCCGAGCACAACCAGACCGAAGGTGGCCGCGACCGAGAGCGAATCCTGCCACCTGGTTTCCCATGGCAGCAGCGCGCCGGCGCCAAGAACCAGCATGAAGCCGGTGATGAAGTAGAACTCGGCTTCACCATTGATCAGCGAGAGGCAGGCTACGCTCGCAAGCAAGGAGCTCGCGCCGAGCATGGTGACTCTGCGCCAGATCCCAAGCATCCACTGCTGAAAGGTTAACCCTACAAACAGCAGTCCGACGCTGATGTTGAAGCAGTAGAAGAACGCCGCGGGCAGGGCGGTCTCCGGATGCGCGATCATGGCCGGGACTGCCAAGGCGACCTGAGACACTGCCACCAGGGCGGCAGCCACCCGCAGCATCACCAGCGCCCTCGCGTCGGCGCTCACCTCCGGCCGCGAGGGTAACAAATCCCATCGAGTGGGCATCGATCTACGGAACATCTTCCCCACGGGTTGCGCCGCAACCACTCAACGGCGCGAACACACCAAATCAACACTTCTATATGGCATTATTCATGCCTGATTGTAGAGAAGCAAATTATGCAGGCAGGATGCGGAGTTTATGAGAATACGTGCGTGACTGTGACAGATGGTGGCAGTTGGACGAGGGCGGGAGGTGGCAATGCTGCCGTGCTGCTACTGAGGGTTCGCAGAAGCGGGACTTTTGGGACGTGAATAGATAGCCGGTAAGCCGTGAACTACGGCCTACCGAGATATCCAGAAACCAGTCGGCGCCTCGGAGACTTTACCGGGCGGGCTTGGTTCCGCGGATGTTTTTCAGGATGAAGGCGATGTCGCGCGCGCTCGTAAGATTCCCGAACAGCGATACCGTCTTCAGCAGCTCGAGTTCTTCTTCGGTAACGCCGTGCTTCTCCAGCATCTCCTCGTCACCGCCGAATCGATCGAGCAGCTTTTTGCTTTCTGACCCCGTCCTGCGCGGGGCATTCGGTTTGACCATACGGTCCCCCTTAGTACCCATTGACCAGCAAATAGTAGAATTATGCTACAGCCGAGTCAAGCGTGGTCTAAGGGCGATTTATCGCTTTTGAGTCGTTCTGTCGCGTCTGGCAACGTTTAGCCTCAGTGTGTAGTGGCGACGAACTGGGTTCCCGCGCTTGTATTTGCCGGGCTCTCGCTCGCGAAGCTTCGGATGAGGCAGGTGCCTCCGCCGCTGCACTGGCTGTTCTGGATGCCAATCAACCCGATCGTCCCGTTGCCGGAGTTTCCCGTATACGCAAATAATCCCGCGGGATCGATCGCCAGTCCAGTCGGGCCGGAACTGTCGGCGACGCTCGCCTGTTGAGTCAGAATCGCGGCGCTACGCAGAAATGGCTGCACGAAATTGCCATTCATGTTGGCAGTGAACACATAGTTGTTGCCGCTACCGCCGCCGTCATTCACGGCACCGATTCCGATTGGACGCGACCCTCCGGTGCCGTAGCTGCTGAAATACGCCAGGCTTCCATCGCTCTGGATTACGAATGCGGACACGATGCCGAGCAAGAGATCGTCGACGTAAAGATATTGCGCGGTCGAATCGATCGCGATCGCCATTTCGCCCGGTTGTCCGGGTGTGGCGCCATTACTGTTGACCGCGCCAATCTCGGTCAACTCGCCCGTGCTGGCGATCGAAAAAGCGTAGATCAGCCCGGCGGTGTTATCCGCCACGTAGGCTATCGCCGCAGACGGATGCGTTACGATGCCGAAGGGTTTTCCGGTGAAACCGGTCAAGGTGTCGACGAGTAATAACGTGCCGTCGGAGTTGATCGAATATTCCGTAATCGATTGCGACCCGGCGTTGGTGACGTATACGAATTGTCCAGTCGAATCGATTGCGACCAACTGCGGGATCACGCCGCAGGCGATTCTTCCCAAGCTGGTCAGATTGCCCACGATGCCGGTCTGATTGATCGAATACTCGTAGACATAGCCATCGGATGCGTTAGCGGCGTAGACCAGATCGTTCTGGGGAGTGA
>DATGKG010000509.1:0-3544 GCA_035294805.1 Binataceae bacterium (SeqCode)
CCGGTACTAAATACCGGCCACGGCGCGCCATCCCATTTCAGCCGCGATCAGGATCATGATGATGACGAAGCCAATCCGCAGCGCCCTCACATTCGCATGCGGCAGCAATTTGCTCCCGCTCAGCGCGCCCGCGGTTACGCCGAGCGCAACGGGAGCGGCGATCGACGTCGGCACGTCCCCTCGCGCGAGGAAGACCAGCGCGCCCGCGCCTGCGGTTACGCCGATCATGAAGTTACTGGTCGCGCTGGAAACCTTTAGCGGCAGGTGCATGAAGTAGTCCATCGCCATCACCTTGAGCGCGCCCGATCCGATGCCAAGCAGCCCGGACATGATTCCCGCGACGACCATCAGCGCCGCGCCGCCGAAAAAATTTACTACCTCATAGTGCACCATATTACCGGTTTCATCTTCGACCTCGCCTTCCAGATGCAGCCGCTTCGCGATCGGGTCGCCATTTTCGACGAGGTCGTCGCGCTGTTTGTGCAATGAAAAATAAGCCGATTGCAGCATCATCAGCGCGAAGAGCAGTTCGAGCACATTGGTGGGAACGATGCCTGCGAGATATGCGCCGGCGAGCGCGCCGGTCACCGTCGCGCATTCGAGCACCATCGCAACTTTCAGATTGGTCCATCCATCGCGCACGAAAGCGACGCTGGCGCCCGCGCTTGTCGCAACGACTGAGATGAGGCTCGCGCCGACCGCGACCTTCATCGGCATCTTCGCGAGGACGACCAGCGCGGGCACGATGAACACGCCGCCGCCGAGCCCCGATAGCGCGCCGATGAAACCGGCGCCGACGGCTAGTGCGAAGAGTCCAAAAAGGATGTGCAGCACGGTTAGTTTATCGGGCCGTGCTGCGTCGACTCATATCTCACAAAACGGACGTTCCAAATCGAGCATTCTCCAGAATTTCCCTCGACTCCGCTTCGCTCCGCCTCGGCAGCGGCTGCGCCGCGGCGCTGCGCGCCCCCTTCGGGTCTCTTTTCAGATGTCACAGACAGCACGCTCCAAATCCAACACCATGAGCAGGCGGCCGAAGCCAATATATTGCCCGGCGGCCATCCCGATTTCGACGATTTCGGCGTCGGAAAAGTGCGCGCGCATCCGGCGGAAGAAATCGTCGTCGATCGAGGTGTGATCGGTCGCCATCTTTTCGGCGAACTCCAACGCGATCCGCTCGCGCTCGTTGAATGCCGGATCGTCGCGGAAATTTTCCAGCCGCGAGATTTTTTCTTCGGTCAGGCCCTTTTCCATCGCCGATGGAAATCGCGCCTTCTTTCAAGTTAGGCACTGATTGAGCGACGCGATCTTGAGCCGCACCATCTCCTTGAGCGCGGGATCCACGATGCCGCCATTGTGCAGCGGATAGTAGAACTTGAAGTAGGACTCGATCATATCGGGCCGATGGCCCAGGACGCGCAGCACGGTCGAATCCGCACCCGTCGCATCGACCGCCTCGGCTTGTTTGCGCATTTCGCCGGTTAGTTGCTCGTTAGTCGGAATACTCAGTCGAGACATTTGGACTTCCTCTACTTCGCTTTGCCGGCTCGGTTAGCGGACGACCCGCGAGCAGACAATCGCGAAGATTTTCCTCAATCGCAATATCGCTGCGGGCGGTTCGCGAACCGCCCCTACACGGAAACGTCGGGCCTCATTACTAACGTCATTGGCGGCGCGGCACTACCGCGATTGCTCCGTTGAGAGGTCCGCCGCGCAGCCCGCGATCGATTTGATCAACTTTATATTCTCCCTCGACTACGCTGCGCTCCGCCTCGGGTACGGCTGCGCCGTGGCGCTGCGCGCCCCCTTCGGGCCTGTTTACTAACGTCATTGACGGCGCGGCACTACCGCGATTGCTCCGTTGGGAGGTCCGCCGCGCAGCCCGCGATCGATTTGATCAACTATCTCGCGCACCGCGCGCATCGGCTCACTCGCCTTCCAGATCGGGCTGCCGACCACCAGGAAATCCGCGCCTGAGTGAATCGCCGATGCGCCATCGACGCACTCGTCCGCACCGTTACTGGCGCATGACAGCGGCGTCACGATGATAAAGCGCCGCCCGCAAATGCTCCGAATGCGCGATGCTCCCTGCGCCGAGGTGAACACGCCGTCGAGTCCCGCCGCGGCCGCATGCCTGGCCAGTTCCACCATTCCATCGATGCCGAGCCGCGGATTGTTTTCAGAACCGGCGCGCGTCAGGCCGGTCAGCGTCGCAACCGCAACGATATGCGGCTTGCGCAGGCCTTCGTTCTGGCTGAGGCGATTGATCTCCGCGCGCACCCGCTTGATGGATTCCGCATGTCCATTCAGATGAATATCGAACATCCGAACGCCGAGCCGCGTGGCCTCCATAGCGGTCCGCATCAACTCGCGCGGCGTGTCATGAAACTTGAGATCGAGAAAAACCTCGGCGCCGCGACGCCGCACCTCGCGCACGAAGTCCGGCCCGCCCGAGAGGAACTGCGGCTTGCCGACCTTGAACATGCCGACGAACCGCCCGAGCTGGTCGACAATCTTCAAGGCTTCGCGCCGATCGCCCATATCGAGAGACACGATGAGGCGCTCGCGCAGCGCGCCATAGCGGGTGAGACCGGAGAATGGCCAGTACTGGCTCATGACAGTGCGACCCGAGAAAACTTTACACCGATCTCGATTGCCATTTCTAACTCGCGCATTATGTCGGCGACGCAGGTCCGGCAGGAGGAGCTCTCGAAGAAATCGCTAAGCGCTTAGTTCGTCGAGCAGGGCTTTGGCGTCTTTCAAATCGGCGGTGTCGAAGCCTTCGGTGAACCAGCTGTAGATGTCGGCGAGCATCGCACGCGCGCTGGTGCGGCGATTCGTATCGCGCAGCAATCGCGCGAGGCTGGTCGTCGCGCGCAGTTCGAGCGATTTCGCCCCCTGCTGTCGCGCAAGCTCGACCGCGTGCTCAAACGCCGCTTTCGCCAGAGCCGGATCGGAAGGACTCTGAACCAGCAGCAACTCGCCGCGAAGACGATTAATTTCTGCTTCCCAGAAACATTCGCCGCTGCGACCGACCAGATCCAGGGCGTCGCCGATTGCCTTCAAACCATGCTTGATGTGTCCGGCTCTCAGGCATGCGTCGGCGAGAGTCGCGAGACCGAACGTGAGCCACACCTCCTCCCGGTTGGCCGAAAGCGCCTCGGTTTCTTCTCGTATCTGCCCCAGTCCCTCTCCCGTTGTTCCAAGCTGGGTCAAGGCCCACCCTTTGATGATTCGCGCATGACGCAGAACGTAAAGGAATCCCACGTCCTCCGCTATGTTCATCGCGGCCCCGGCGATTTCCAGCGCAAGCTTCGGTTCCAGCATCAGGCGATGAACCAGTGCCTTCTCGCACAACGCGAAAGCCGTTGAAACGGTGTCTCCGAGTTCCTTCGCAAGTGAAACGGTACGGTCCGCGTATCGGCGCGCCGCGTCGGGACGACCCCGCAGCCATGACAACCGCGCGTGCCCATGCATAACCGCACACGGCCGGATGATGAGCGGAGTAGAGAGGGATGGCAGCCGAACGAAGCTTCGACTCGAA
>DATGKG010000510.1:0-5393 GCA_035294805.1 Binataceae bacterium (SeqCode)
TCTGGCGTTCAGTAAGGCTGATGTAGAGCGCCGGCACGCCCGGCATACAGGTGACGCGCTCGCGTTCGATCGCCGCCAGGACATCATCCGGCGCGGTCGCGTCGAGCAGAACCGCGGTGCCGTTGCCGAGCAGCGTGCCCATCAGCCCCGGCGCGGCGAGGCCGAAGTTATGCGAAACCGGAATCGCCACCAGCATGATAGTGCTCGAATCGACCTCGCATACCTCATCCATCGCGCGCGCGTTATAAAGGTAGTCGGCATGCGTCCGTGGAATCAGCTTCGGAAGTCCGGTGGTGCCGCCTGAGACGAGAAATAGCGCGACGTCGTATGGGTCTGCACGAAAGTTCGGCCGCGTCGCCACTCGATGTTCGATCATTTTCCTTATGCTGATAAATCCCGGCTCATCGAACGCGCCATCGCCCGACGTCAATACCAGCTTCAATGCCGGCTGCTGCTGCCTCAATCTGCGCGCCATCTCGATGTAGTCAAAGTTCCGATAGTTGGGCGCGATCGCATATCCGGCCGCGCCGCTATGCTCGAGGAAGAATCCGATTTCCGCGTCGCGATGCGCCGGCAGCGCCATCACCGGCAACACGCCCAGCTTCGACGCGGCAAGGTACAGCATCGCGAATTCGGCGTGATTGGGAAGCTGGACTACGATACGGTCGCCGGCGTGCAGACCAACATCGTACAGACCATCGGCCAGCCGCTCGCTACTTTCGATCAACTGCGCGTATGTGATCCGCTCCTGCTGCGCGATGATCGCGATCTTGTCCGGCGTGCGCCGTGCCGCGCGTGCGATCGCCTCGTCGATAGTTTCATCGCGCCAGATTCCCAACCGCCGATACCGATCGGCCATCGGCTGCGGCCATGGAACGCAATGTTCAAGCATAGTTGGAAAGGCGTCCGGCGCCTTTGAACGCTCGTTCATATGACCACAGGTTGGCCGAGCGGACAAGGCGCAGGGTGGACGCGACGAAGGTGTGCATCGGCGCTGTTGACTTCTTATCCATTCCGGCTAGAGACAAACAGAACATCATTAGAGGAGAGGCCGCCGTGTCCGAGCTTGCCTGGTCCAGCGCAATCGAAATCGCAAAGAAAATTCGCAAGCGAAAAATCTCGAGCCGCGAGGCTCTCGATTATTTTCTCGCGCGAGTCGAGCAACTCGATAAGCCGATCAACAGCGTCGTGACGATCGATGCCGAACGCGCGCGCACCGAAGCGGCCGCGGCTGACCGGGCGCTTTCGCGCGGCAAAATCCGCGGTCCACTCCATGGCGTTCCGATGACCGTCAAGGATTCCTTCCAGACCGCGAACATGCGCACCACCTCGGGTGCGCCGGAGCTGTCGAGCTTCATTCCTCCGGAGGATGCGTGGCCGGTCGCGCGCCTGCGCGACGCGGGCGCGATCATTTTCGGCAAGACCAATCTCCCGATCTATGCCGGCGATCTGCAAAGCTACAACGAGGTCTTCGGCACCACCAACAATCCTTATGATGTGACGCGCTCGCCGGGCGGTTCGTCCGGCGGTTCGGCCGCGGCGCTCGCGTGTGGCTTTACGCCGCTGGAACTGGGCAGCGATATCGGCGGATCGATTCGATTGCCGTCGCATATGTCGGGTGTCGTCGGCCACAAGCCCAGTTATGGCATCGTGCCCGCGCATGGACAGATTCCAGGGCCACCGGGAACCTTGACGCTAGCGGATCTCGCGGTTGCCGGCCCGATGGCGCGCGATGTCGATGATCTCAAGCTCGGCCTCGACATCATGGCGGGACCGAATCGCTGGGAACATCCGGCGTGGCGGCTCAAGTTGCCGGCCGCGCGACGCCGCAAGCTCAAGCAGTATCGTATCGCTGCATGGCTCGATGATCCGACGTGTCCGGTCGAACCAGAGTTGCGCGGCCTGCTGGAGAAAGCCGCCGGCGCGCTCGCCGATGAAGGCGTAAAGGTCGATTATGATGCGCGTCCGGAGTTCACATTACAAAAAGTAGGTGAAACCTTCTTCGCGCTACTGCAAGGCGCGCTTGCGGGCGGCACCGATCGCGAGCGTATTGAGCAGTATGCCCTCGCGACCGGCGACAGCGACGCCGCGCGCACCAAGCGGCTGCTCGCGATGCGTCACCGCGAATGGCTCAGCTACAACGAGCGGCGCCTCCAGATGCGCAAGCGATGGGAGGAGTTCTTCGTCAAGTTCGACGCGATGTTGCTGCCGGTGATGCCGTGCCCCGCGATTGCGCACGATCATTCGGAGCCGATGTCGAACCGCATGGCGACCGTGGGCGGCGAGCAGCGCCCCTACTGGGGTCTTACCACATGGATGGCGCCGGCGGGCGCATGTTATCTGCCGGTCACGGTCGTTCCCGTTGGAACGATGAGCATGGGCTTGCCGGTCGGTATACAAATTGTAGGACCGTACCTCGAGGATCTGACGACGCTGGACATCGGCAAGCATCTGCTGGAGATGATGGGAGGCTGTCCGCATCCGCCTGGATTTTGAGTCCGCGTCGCATCGATCCACACGAGCAGCGGCGGGTTGCCAACTCAGCGATCGATGGTCGCCATAATCCAATCGGTGTAGCGCTTGCCGGAAATTTTCCCGGCGCCATGGCGTCATCGAGGAGCTTCATTTGGCACGGTCGCCTTGTAAGTCCTGGCCGTCACCAGCGCGCGCTTGCGGGTTGCAATCTACCAGTAGCGCAGATCGATGTAGGGCTTCGTGATCGCCGGATCGTTGAGGTCCCATCGAAGCGAACGCTCGTCCTGCTCGGGACGCATGCTTTCCGTTAGTGCGACTAACTCCGGGAGATGCTGGATAGGCGCCGCCAAGTAGTCGCGGCCGAGTTGATGCGCCCGACCGACGAAGTGACGCATCAGGCGCGTCATGCATTCGGCGGCGCCGGCTTCGTAGCCGTAGTCGAGTATCGACGCCACGGAAACGCATCGCTCTTCATGACCGCCGAGTTTTTTCCATCGCTCGCGCACGTCGCGGCCGCGATCCCATAGCCCGCCGCAGGCGCGGATGCGCCCGCCTTCCTCGAGAACAAAGTAATCCGACCACGCATAGATGCTCTTCCACCAATCAATCGCGGGATTGCCGCTGCCCGGCCGCACGCCCCAATAGCCTTCGTCGAGGACCGACTCCAGATACTCGGCGCTAGAGGGGCGGAAGAGATCGCGTCCGTCATGCGTGCGATTGATGAGCGCGGCGCAGGCGGGCAGATCCTCCGGCCGCGCGAGGCGAATGGATGGGTCGGCATCGGAGGGCTGCGCGGGAAACTGCGCGACCGCAACTGGAATGCCGGGGACCGCGCCGTCACGTTTGGGTGTGTTGTCGAAAAATCCGGGAACGAATTTCTGCCACCAGTTCACGACCGCGAAATTCTGCGTGCGCATTAGGTCATACTGCGCGAGCTCCGGACGGCCCTGCGCAGGTGGTCCGGCGAGGCGGCGCACCTGGTCGCCATAGCCCGCGCGCCGATACGCACGGCGCACGCGCAGTGCCTGACCATAACGGACGGAAACGCGCCGTCCTGCGATCATCGTGTTGCGACGCGAGAACGCGCAACATGCGATAAGCTCCGGGCCGAGCGCGAGCACCGGCAGATGGACGTTCTCCTGCAGCCGGAACTGCGCGAATGCGTCGGGCCCGCGCTCGACGGTGATTTCCCATCCCGCGACTTCCTCGGGCGCGTCTGCCCACAACGCCGAGTATGCGTCGTTGTCGGCGAAAGTCGCGTCGCGCCCGCGCAAGTCGCCGGTCGTGAGGCGCTCGTACCATCCGAGCTGCGCGGCCGCTTGCTCGGCGGAGAGGCTGTACCAGTTCCATGAGTTCAGCGCTGCCGCGGGAACGCCCGTCTGCGCGATGCGACGGGTGAGATCGTCGGGCCATTTATTCTGGATGGCGAGACGCGCGAGCGTTTCGGTGATGGAAGATTCCGCCATGGGAAGACCTCCTCGCGACCGCCGAGCGGATGCGCGATGGAAGATTAGCGGCTTACACTAGGACCTCGCGACTTGTCAAAACGCAAGGGTGCGATGCGGCGGCGTAAAAAAATAAGCGGCGCAGGAGGCCTGCGCCGCTTCGCACGTACATATGATATTGCCGTACTACCAGCGATTGCCGCCGCGTCCTCCAGCACCTCCACCGCCCGGGCCTCCGCGATCGCCGCGATCGCGTCCGCCGAAGCCTCCACCGCCGCCTGGACGACCGCCGCCTCCGCCGCGCCGCTCGCCACCACCGCCTCCACCGCGAGGTCCGCCGCCGTCGCGCGCCTGGTCGATCTTGATGCGACGTCCCTTCAAATCCGTCTCGTTGAGCGTTTCGATGGCCTTGGTGGCACCCTCCTGATCCGCCATTTCGACGAATCCGAATCCTCGTGACTGGCCGGAAAATTTGTCGGTCACCACGACAGCTTTTTCGACCGTCCCGACCTGCGCGAACAACTCCATCAGGTCTTCGTTCGTGACTGCGTAGGCGAGATTACCTACGTACAACTTGCTGGGCATAAGAGCCCTCCTTCTGAATTGTGCCGGAAGCTCTTAGACGGGGACCCGACCAGGATTTGGGGGTGCGACGCGATAAGGGCGGTCCGTGCGTACTCCTAAAAAGCATACTCCGCCAAGTGCCGGTGTAAAGCCGATATGGGTTCAGTGAGGCCGCCGTACCACTATTGGCGCGAGGAACTTTAACAAGCAGTCGTTCACCAATGCGGGTTTCTCCTGCTGCACCCAGTGTCCGGAATCCGACACATAATGGATCTCGAATGGACCGTCGAAAAGCTCCTTCATCCCGAAGGTCAGCTCCTTGCGCAATGCGACATCCTGCTCGCCCCAGATGACCATCGTAGGCGCGGAAATTTTGTTGTCCATCCACGCCGGAGGCTTTCGATTGCGGACGTTCTCGCGAAACAGCGCGCGATAGTAATTGATAGCCGCAGTGATCGAATATGGATTGCGAAACGCGGCGCGATAATGCTTGAGGTCCTCGTCGCTGAAGGCCGACTTCTGCACCGCGCTGTCGCGCAGCATCCGCTTGACCATTGCGAAGTCGCGCGCCCGCATGAGCGCCTCGGGCAATCGCGGAATCTGGAAAAACAGGATGTACCAGCTCTTCAGCATCTGACGCGGATTGTGGCGCAGGTTGTCGCTGAACTTCTTCAGATGCGGGCAGTTCATCACGATCAGCCGCTCGACAAGTTCGGACCGTTGCAGTGCGGTCGCCCAGGCGATCGCACCGCCCCAATCATGCGCGATGAAGACGGCGCGCTGCCGCCCGCATGCTTCGATCAAATCGGCCACATCGCCAATGAGCCTATCGAGGGAGTAATTCCCGACGCCAACCGGCGCGTCGGTTTCGCCATAGCCACGCAGGTCGGGCGCGACGCATTCGAAATG
>DATGKG010000511.1:0-5357 GCA_035294805.1 Binataceae bacterium (SeqCode)
GACCCAGAGCAGCGAAGAAGATCGCATCCTGCGCGTCTGGACGCCGATTCTGCTGCGCACCATCCTGTTCGCGGCGACGATTGTACTGATGTTTGGGCTTTTCCTGATGGCGACCTACGCGCCCGGTTATTACGTGCAGCGCTATCGGGCCGTAGAGGCGGGCCAGATGCATCAGCCGGAAACCTTTTCCCAAATCATGTCCGGCTCACTGGCGCGCGATCCGCATTCGCTGATGACGCTCGGCCTGTTCATCCTGACGCTGGTGCCGCTGGCGCGCGTGGCATTCTGCTTCGTGCTGTTTTTGAAGGAGCGCGACTATATCTATGTGGCTCTCACCGCCTATGTCCTCGTGGGACTCATCGCGGGGGTGCTGCTGGGAAAAATCGGATAGCCATTGAAATCATCGATGCTTTCTCGCTAGCAGAGAAGTAACGCCACGCGCACTCATCGGAGCAATCATGGAAATCCGCGGAAAAGTCGCTGTCATAACCGGGGCTGGATCAGGAATCGGACGCGCAACATCGATGCGCCTCGCCAACGATGGAGCATCGATTGTAATTGCCGACGTCGATGAGGGCGGTGGCGCCGAAACCGTCAAGTTAATCGAAAAAGAAGGCGGCCGTGCGATGTTCGTGCGCGCCGACGTCACGCAGGAGGTCGACGCACGCAAGATGATCGATGCGGCGGTGCAGAAGCTCGGCGGCCTCGACATTCTCTACAACAACGCGGGCGTGGGAACCGGAGTGCCGCCATTTCCCGAAGCCTCGCTACCGCAATGGCGCCGCGTCATCGATATCGATTTGACCGCCGTCATCATGGGGACCTGGCTCGCCGCGCCCATCATGCAGAAACGTGGCGGCGGCGCGATCATCAATACGGCCTCGATGGCGGGGCTGTACCCGCATCGGCAGGATCCGATTTATGGCGCGGCAAAAGCTGGGGTCGTGAACTTCACGCATTCGTGCGCGCCATGGGCATCGGAGAAAAAGATCCGCGTCAACTGCGTATGCCCCGGGATCGTCGATACGCCGATGGTTCGGCGCGGGCTCGAAGCGGCGACTGCGGCCGGTATTAAATCATGGGCGCCCTCGAAGATGTTGCGACCGGAGGATATTGCGGATGCGGTCGTGCGCCTGATTCGCGACGAATCGCTATTCGGATGCTCGCTCGAGGTGCGGCCAAGCGGACCTCAAATTGTCGAGCCGCGTCCGGCGCCCGGACTCAAGCGCTAGCGCTAATCCTCCTCGATCAAGCCGGCGAGGAACTGCGGCCGCGACCAATCCAGCATCACGGCAGGATGCGGTCGCCTGTCATTCCAGTTGAACGTATCGATCGACATCGCTCCACGCGCGTTGATCGCTATGCTGACCAGGAGCAGGAGCGCTCCGGTCGCGATAACGGGAGTGCTCAGGGTGCGGGACCCGCAAGGGATCGCTTGAATTCCGAGGATCGCGAGTAACACGAACCACGGTATCGCATCGGTTAGATACCTGGGCCCGTAGCAGTAGCCGCCCCACCACACCGGATAACTCGCAGCGCTCAGCGTTATCAGGCAGATCGCGATCAAAGCGATGAGTGCCAGCGCTTGTGACTTGAGATGGCGCCATCGGCGAAAGACAAAGAACAAGACCGCGATCAGGATTGGGCAAAAAATGAAAAGGCCCCGCGACGGGCTGAGCAGATTGCCGAATAGACCCAGCGCTAGCGAATCCGATCGAGCGCGCGAGGGTTGGTAATAGAATGGAAGTATGGTTCCGAAGATGCGCATCGAGTACACGATGAAAGCGAACAACCAGAACGCGCCAGTAGCCGCGAATCGAAGAAAGTCACGACGAAAGCGCAGAAGAATGAGGAACGACACGCATATCACGGATGCGGCTGCGGTCGGACGCACGAAGAACATCCACCCGAGCAGCGTAGCCAATGCCATCGGCCGGATCGATGTGCCGCGAACTTCGCTCGCGAGCAGGAGGTACACAACGAGCGCCGTCAGCGTTATCTCCCACGTATGACTCCACATCCCACGCGATGCGGTGCTCCACACCTGCGTGCCGAGTCCCGCGCCGATCGCGACGATGGCGCTCCAGCGCCAGTCGAGCAGCAGCATCGCGGTGCAAAAAAAAATCACCACCAGCGATGCCATCAGCAGCGCCGCCAGCATCTTCTGGTCCATCACCTCACCCGCGAGATTATACTTGCGATCGGAAGTCGCGGGTGACACGCCGATGAGATCCATCGCGGCGACGAACGGCAGCGACAGAATCGAAGTGCCATGCGGAAAACCATACAGCAGCTTCCCGTTGCTGCGTCCCAACTGATACGCATGCGTGCCCGAGATGGTATCGAAGGGCAGATCCTCCCGGTAGTTCTTGATCCGGTAGCTCGAAAGATCCGGCGTGTGATTGCGGATGATGCTCTCGGCGGTCAGCATCGAGTACTGCGAATCGCTCATCTGCAGGACCGGCGAGGCGAAGAAAATCATAAACATGCCGAGCCAGAGCGAGGCTTGCAGCAAAAGCAGAGCGCGCCCGCTTAGCGCATCATCGTAGGATGTCTCGACGGCTGCGCCCGCCGACGATGGTATGAGAATACCGGCGCTCATCTCCCCCCTTCACGAGACTCAACCATCAGGAGCAGATTACTCCATAATGTAGAGTCAGTTTATGGCTGAGGAATCGGGGAGGCAACCTGCCTCCGGCGCGCCTAGCGCTTACCCTTCGGCTTCGATGCTTTCGGCTTGGGCCGCGTGCGCGAGGATGCCTTCAACGCCGGCTTCCGCGGCTTCGCCTGGCTCTTTTCCTTCGCGAATGGAATTGGCATTCCGCCGCCATCGCCCCCGGCGTTCGCAGAGCGCAGCGCGTCCACCTCGACCTCGATCATCATGTCCGGATGCACGAGGCGCTTGACCTCGACCAGGGTCGAGGCGGGAGGGTGGTCGCCGAAGACTTCGTTGTGCGCGCGCGCAACCTCGGCAAAACGCGAAATATCGGTGACGAAGACCCGCGTTCGGATCACGTCGGCGAGGCTGAAGCCCGCGCTCTCAATGTGATGCTTGAGGTTTGACATCGCCTGGCGCGCCTGCACGTACATCTGGCCGGCGCCGACAATCATCCCGCGCTCATCGGTGGCAGTGGTGCCGGAAATCGCCAGCCAGTTACCGGCTTTGACCTTGCGAACGTATCCGAAGATGGGTTCCCAAGGCGTGTTGCTCGCGACCCGTTCGATTGGGGTCATGTGCGATGCTTCCTTTTGGAGCGGAGGCTCGGCCCCGCCGCTCGAGCCATCATGTACACTTTCAACAGGTCACTTTATAGCCCAAACGCACTCAATTCTCGTCGGAAGGGAAGACTTCCTCGATCTCACGCGCCACCGAGCGCATCGGAGGTCCCATCGATTTGCCCTCTGGCATCATCCAGCGCAGGACTCGCGAAAGCCCCCGTATGATTGCCGAATGGCGAGGCGGCGGCCGCCGCATGTCGAGGTCAGTATCGGCCGCGCGCGCCAAATGATTTTGCGGAAACCGGACTTCTTTGGATGATTGCCACCGCGACAACGCCACCACCAATCCTCCCAGCCCAAGCTACATCCTGCGAGCGACCCAGGCATCAGTCCGAAGCTTCTGCACATCGCTCAGGAATTACCGAAAATAATACCGACCTGCGCGAGATTGTCAAAAAAATGGTCGTTAAACTCGTTGAAAATCGTCCAATCAAAGGATGAGGTGGCCGGGATTTTCAGAATGAAGCGCCAGCTTGAAGTTGCGTTTCGCCTAAAGTATTCTGGCCCTCGTTCGCACCCTCTTGTCGATGCGCTACTGGAAGCGCCGAGGTCTCAAGGAGAAAAGCGATGCGCAAGGTCCTGATCCTGGTTCTACTCTCACTCTTTTTTGCGGCAGCTTGCAGTAAGTCGGAAGAAACGCCTGCTGCTCCCGAGGCGTCCACGGCGGCAGATACTTCAAGCCCCGCGGCGGCAGCGAGCCCGGCCGAGGCTTCACCGGCCACCAGCCCCGCTCCGTAAGCAACTAAAAGTTGTGTACCACCCAACCTGCGCGCCGGCTAAATCCCGGCGCGCAGGTGACTGGTCCCTCGATATCGCGGAACACTCGGCGCGGTGGAACGAACGAGACGGCATCTTCTGCCTAGCGCTTTCGTTCCGGATGCAGTTCGCGCTCGATCGATGATTCGCGCGGTGATTCCTCCTTCTCCAAGGTTTCCTCACTAACAGATTCGGTTTCCTTCGTCGGCGGTACGCCGGCCGGTGACGGTTTGCCTGCGCGCTTGGGCTCTTGCCTTGAGGAAGGGCTTTTCTCTTTATTCTGCATGCAAAGACTCCTTTCGAAATGTGCTTCTCTCCTTAGACGTAACTCGGCGTCTGATGAGCTAGTCCTCCCGCAATAAAAAGCCCCCCTGTGGACTCCGTGCCCCCGCGCGCGTTTAGTGGATGGCAGCACGACATCTGTCACGACGGATAGGAGTCGAGGCGCGGAGGAGGGGACGTGGGGAACGCATTAGCCGGTCAGCCATCGGCGTCGACGCCGTCGCAGTCGTTCAAGCCCGGGCTTTCGCTGTTTGATTCGATCACGCTCGTGGCCGGCTCGATGATCGGCTCGGGCATCTTCATCGTGTCGGCCGATATCTCGCGCCAGGTCGGTTCGCCCGCGGCGCTCCTCGCGGTATGGATCGTCGCCGGCCTGATGACTATCGCGGGCGCGCTCGCGTACAGCGAGTTGGCTGCGATGATGCCCGAGGCGGGCGGTCAATACGTCTATCTGCGCGAGGCCTACGGCAAGCTCGCCGCGTTTCTGTTCGGATGGACGCTGCTGCTAATCGTGCAGACCGGAACCGTTGCCGCAGTTGCGGTGGCCTTTGCGCGGTTCAGCGCCGTGCTCTTCCCGATGATCAAGGGCGATATGTGGATCGGCATCGGGGGCATCGGGCTTTCAGGCGAGCGCCTGCTGGCAATCGCCGTGATCGCCTTCCTGACCTGGAGCAATCTGCGCGGGCTCGATATGGGCAAGCTCATCCAGAATCTCTTCACCAGCGCGAAACTGCTCTCGCTGTTGATGATCAGCGTTGTCGGATGTCTTATCGCGCGCAACCCGTCGGCGATCGCAGCCAACTTCGGCAGCGCGACGGCCTTCTTCGGCACGCGTCCCTTCGATATCGGATTCGCCGCGGCATTCGGCGCCGCGATGGTGGGCGGGCTGTTTTCCGCCGACGCATGGGCGAGCGTGACTTTCGCCGCGGCGGAGATCCGCAATCCGCGGCGCGATCTTCCGCTGGCGCTCGCGCTCGGCACCGGTATCGTGATCCTGCTCTACCTCACTGCCAACCTCGCGTATCTCTCGCAACTGCCGG
>DATGKG010000512.1:0-3934 GCA_035294805.1 Binataceae bacterium (SeqCode)
ATCGGGAGTGAACTTTCGGACTGTGAGCGCAGTCTAGAGCGCATTGATAATCCCGTCAACTAGGTAGTCGAAAAAAGGTCCGAACAGCGACCTGTGCGATTGTAAGAAACTCAATGATGAACTAAGAGAAACGGCATGGCAGCAAAGAAAAGCGCATCACCGAGCAAATCAAAGCCGGCCATCGCAAACGTAAGCAGCGAACCCTCCCTCGAAGGATCCAGGGCGCCGGCGTTCGAGCTTCCGGACGAATCCGGGAAGAAAGTCGCGCTCAAGGATCTGGTCGGGAAGAAAAACCTCATCCTTTACTTTTACCCTAAGGACATGACTCCCGGATGCACCACCGAGGCCTGCAGCTTCCGCGATAATATCGAGGGAATCCGGCGGCTCGGCGCGCAGGTGGTCGGCATCAGCGGCGACAGTTCCGCCTCCCATCAGAAGTTCATCGACAAGCACGCGCTCAACTTCCCGCTCCTCGCCGATGTCGGTAACGAAGTCGGCAAGCGCTACGGCGTCTACAAGATGAAGTCGCTATACGGGCGCGAGTTCATGGGCTACGAGCGCACCACGATGGTCATCGACAAGAATGGCATCATTCGGAAAATCTTTCCGAAGGTAAAGGTGAATGGGCATACTGCCGAGGTTATCGCGGCGCTGAAGGAGCTCGCCTAATCCCAGAACACCAGCCGATTCCCGTCGATATCGGTGAAGTTGCCCATCGCGATCACGATGAGATCGATCAGGTAGCCGATGCCGAACAGGCCGCCGGTGCACAGCCATAGAATGCCGGTCGCGATCTTGCCCACATAAAATCGATGCACACCGAAGTAGCCGAGAAAAACACATAGCAGCAACGCGACCAGGCGCGAATGCGACGACGCATCGGGATCGTCGTAGAGGCGCTCGTCGGGCGGAATCGGTAGCCCACATTGCGAGCAGTAGTCGCCAACCGACAGCAACTCGTGGCCGCACTTAGGACAGAATCTCGGACGCAGCCGATCCGACCATTCGGGCATGCGATGACTCGGTGGGTCCATCATCAGGTCATTATCCACAATTGCTGCATCTAGCATGGTTCGCATCTCCAAATCCGCATCGGAGCAAGCCGGATGCCGGAAAAATTCTAACGCTTGACGCGGTGCAGTATGCGGCCGCAGCGCAGCATCTTTATGGCATGCAATCCGAACGCGGCATGCGAACCTGAAGCCTCAAAGTTCGAAGTCGGCTTCTTCGAGGATGCGGGCGGTGCGATAGAGGAAGCTGTTGCCGAGCACGCCGTCCACCACACGATGGTCATAGGAGAGCGCCAGGTACATCATGATGCGAATCGCAAGCGCGTCGGCGCCATCGACCTCGATGACGACCGGACGCTTCTTGACCTCGCCCATCCGCAGGATTCCGACCTGCGGCTGATTGATGATCGCGAAGCCGTAGAGATTGCCCTCGCGGCCGGGATTGGAAAGCGTGAAGCTGCCGCCGCTGAGATCATCGGCGGTGATTTTTTTCTCCTGCACCTTGCGGCGGAGCCGCTCGATCTCGCGCGCGAGGCCGACGACCGACATCGTTTCAGCGGCCTTGATGACGGGGACGAGCAGGCCCTCATCGCTATCCATCGCGATGCCGAGATTTATTTGCCTGCGGATGACAAGCGAGTCGCCGGCCACCGACGCATTCATGCGCGGAAATTCCTTCAGCGCGCGCACCGTCCCGGCGGCCGCCAGCGGCAACATCGTGAGCGCGAAGCCCTCGTGCTCCTGGAATGATTTCTTGTGAGCCTCGCGCAAACGCGCGAGCTTCGTCAGATCAACCTCCGCCAATGTGCCGACGTGCGGCGAGTGAGTCTTCGAGAAGACCATGTGCTCCGCGATGAGTTTGCGTCGGCGCGTGAACGCCTCCACGACGTCCCCCTCGCGAGGCTGGTAGACGGGAGGATGGTACGCGCCGCCTGTCGATGGCGCGGCCGGCGCGATCGGAGGCGCCGCGGGTTTCGACATTACAGGCGGAGCAGCCGAAACTGCAGTTGCTCCGTTCGCATGCTGCGGCGCTGGGGTTGGCGGCGCTGTTGCGCCACCGCCCTGTTGCAGTGATGCGAGGTACTTCTCAACGTCACGCTTGCTGACCCGCCCGCCGATTCCCGTGCCGGGAATTCGCTCGATATCGAGGCCGTGTTCAGCCGCGATGCGGACGACCACCGGCGAGTATCGCCGGTGCTCGTCCGTGCGCGGCAGACGCACCTCCGGCGGCGATGCCGCCCTTGGTGCGTCTGCCGCAGCCTCCGCGCCCGGAGCCATCGCGGGCGCCGCAGGCGCCCGTGTTGGCTCCGCCGCGGCTGGCGCGGGCGCAACGCGCACCGCCTGCGGCGGCGCCGGCTGCGCCCGCGCGGGCGGGGCCTGGGGCGCGGCAGGCTTCGCCGGCTGCGCCCCAGCCCCCGAGCTTTTCGCCTGTGCGTCGATAAGCGCGATTACCGCACCGACCGGAAGCGTCTGCCCTTCTTCGGCGACCAGCTTGGCGATCGTTCCCGCGCTCGGCGAAGGAATTTCGGTATCGACTTTGTCGGTCGATATTTCGACCAGCGGCTGATCTTCGGCGACGACGTCGCCCGGCTTGACCAGCCATTTGGTGATAGTGCCTTCGACGACACTCTCGCCCATCTGAGGCATCACGACTTCTACCGCCATAGGCTCAATACGCTGCGAGGTTGCGGATCGCGTCGACGATCTTGTTGGTGTTGGGAAGAATGGCCTGTTCGAGTGGGGGCGCGAACGCGGTATGCGTATCCAGCGCGGCGACTCGGCGGACCGGCGCATCGAGGTACTCGAAGGCATGCTCCGCGATAATCGCGGCGACCTCGCCGCCGATACCGCCGGTAAGCCGATCCTCGTGCACGATCAGCACCTTGCCGGTCTTCTTTGCGGTGGCGAGGATCGCGTCGCGATCGAGCGGCAGCAACGTGCGCAAATCGATGACTTCGATCGAGAGGCCATTTTCTTTTTCGACGATACGGGCCGCGTCGAGTGACTGATTGAGCGTGCCGCCGTAGGTGATGATCGACAGGTCGGTGCCCGGCTGGCGAATTTCCGCGACCCCAATCGGTACCGTGAACTCGCCCTCCGGGATGTCCTGCTTGAGGCTGCGATAGAGCCGCTTATGTTCGAAGTAGATTACAGGATTGCCGTCGCGAATCGCCGACTTGAGCAATCCCTTCGCGTCGTAGACGGTGCCGGGCGCGACGACCTTCAGTCCGGGCACGCGCGTGAACCATGCCTCGGGATTTTGCGAATGAAACAGCGCGCCGTGCACGCCCGCGCCCGAAGGGGCGCGCACTACCAATGGACACGCGGCGCGGCCGCCATGGCGATAGCGCAGCGTCGCCGCCATATTCACGATCTGATCGAATCCGCATGAGATGAAATCGGCGAACTGCATCTCGACCACCGGATGCATGCCGAGGACGGCGGCGCCGATACCCGCGCCCACGATCAGTTCCTCCGAAATGGGCGTGTCGATGACGCGTTCTTCGCCGAACTTTTCGAGCAGCCCCTCGGTAACCTTGAATGCGCCGCCGAGCTCGGCGACGTCTTCACCCATCACGAAGACGTTCTCGTCGCGTCCCATCTCTTCGTGGAGCGCCTGGTTGATGGCCTGGAGGTAGGTGATTTCCATATGCCGCGCGGTCGTTATTTGCGCCCATTAGTAGAAACATTCGAAGCCGACGGCGATGGCGCGTAGATGTCTTCGAACACTTCGGCCGCGTCAGGCATCGGCGACTGCTCGGCGAACTCGACCGCAGCCTGCACAACCTGCTTGGCGCGCTCGTCGACTTCCTCGCGGATACGCTTCAAATCGTGACCTTTTTTCTCGAGGAAAAATTCGTATTGCGGAATCGGATCGCGCGACTCCCATTCGATGAGTTCGTTTTTGTCACGATAGAGCGCGG
>DATGKG010000513.1:0-6235 GCA_035294805.1 Binataceae bacterium (SeqCode)
AGTGCGCTTCTCGATGAACTTCCGAATGATGTTGGCGACCGGGAAGATCGCGCCCGCCGTGAGCGCGGGCACGTCTGCGACGCCGTGGCGCGAGAGAATTTGGTAGGCGATCGCGGGCAGGGCGGCATCGATCACGAGGTCGGGTCCGAGCGACCGCAGACTCGGCAGTCCCTGCGGCCCGATCGACGGCGGCGCGGGCGGCATGCTATGCGCGACTTCTTCAGCCATCGTTTCTGTTTAACCGATGTTACCGGCGAGCAAAATGCAGCGCGGCGGCTGCGTGGTGGGTTGCGCGGGCGGCCCGGGGCCGCCCGGCAGTAGCAAACTCCTACTTCATGAGGCCTTCGGACTTGAGCGTCTCCTGCACCTTGGGACGCGAGCCGACACGCTGCATGTAGGCCGCGAGATTCGGATAGGGCTTCAGATCGATTTTCACGAAGTTGGTCCAGTTCACGATCGTGAACGCATACGCATCGGCGACGGTGAAGTTGTTCCCCATCAGATACTGCTTGTTCGCGAGCTGATCGTTCAGATACGCGAGGCGCTTCGTGATGTTGGCCTTCGACATTTCCTTGACCGCATCGGGCGTGGCCGGATTGAACAGCGGCCCGAAATTCTTATGCAGTTCGGTGCCGATGAAGTTGAGCCACTCCTGAAGTCGATACCGATCGACGGTGCCGTTGGCCGGCGCGAGGCCGCTCGACGGTTTCTGATCGGCGAGATACTGCACGATGGCGGGACCTTCGGTAAGCACGCTGCCGTCATCGAGCTGGAGCGTCGGGACATAGCCCTTCGGATTGATGGTCATGAAGTCTTTGCCGCTCTCGGTCTTGTGTTTGCCGAGATCGACCTTCTCGAGTTCGACCGGCAGGCCGGCTTCGGTCACGACGATGTGAGGCGAGAGCGAGCATGCGCCTGGTGCGTAGTAAAGTTTCATCGGAAATCCTCCTTGCGACGGCAGGTTGGCGGACACGTTGATGTGGAGATCGGGCGCAGTGTATCACCAGTCGCGCGAGGGCTACCACCGTCGCGCGGCAATAGATGCACGTGCCGGCGATCATTCTTAATTGGCTTAATTGGCGGGTCACGCCCTGTTCACTTCACATAAAATGACTGCTAAGTAAGTTCGAGTCCGATGGCCGGGGACGCCGCCGGACAGCATCACGTCGAAAAGTCATAGTTAAGATTGCCTGATTAACAAACTTTCGATTATAAGCTAGGCTTTAGTATTAGCGCGGCCCAAGGCGCGCGGGAGTGGGAAGTTGGCCAGAAAGAAAATCGCATTCATCGGGGCGGGAAATGTCGGTGCGACCTGCGCCCATCTATGCTTCCTGCGCTCCCTCGGCGACATCATCCTGTATGACATCATCGATGGACTGCCGCAGGGCAAGGCGCTCGACATGCTCGAATCGGCGCCGGTGCTCAACATCGATGTGAACGTGACCGGCGCCACCGACATCCGCGCGATCGAAGGCGCGGACTGTATCGTCGTGACCTCGGGCTCGCCGCGCAAACCCGGCATGAGCCGCGACGATCTTCTGAAGATCAACGCGGGTGTCATGAACACCGTCGGTAAGGCGATCAAGGAGCACGCCCCGAACGCGTTCGTGATCGCGGTCACCAATCCGCTCGACGCGATGGTGACACAGCTCAAGCGCGTGACCGGCCTCAAGAAGAATCTCATCGTGGGGCAGGCGGGGGTGCTCGACTCGGCGCGCTACCGGACGTTTCTTGCGATGGATCTGAAGGTTTCGACCCAGAGCATCGAGGCCATGGTGCTCGGCGGCCACGGCGACGACATGGTGCCGGTGCGCAGTTACACGCGCGCGGGCGGCGTACCGGTCGAGAAGTACATCAACGCGGAGCGGCTCGAGGAAATCGAGAAGCGCACGCGCAACGGCGGCGCCGAGATCGTAAATCTGATGAAGACGTCGTCGTACTATGCGGCCGGAACCGCGGTCTACAAAATGGTCGAGGCCTTCATGCTCGATCGCAAGGAAGTACTGCCGTGCGCCGCATATCTCGAAGGCGAGTACGGCGTGAAGGGACTGTTTGCGGGAGTGCCGGTGGTGATTGGCGCGGGCGGCGTCGAGCGCGTTATCGAAATCGCGCTGACTGATGCGGAAAAGAAAGCCTTCGACAGTTCGGTCGCGCATGTGCGCGAGCTGGTTGAGGCGATGGACAAAGTTCTGGCGGCATAGGGACACATCATGGCTGAAGAAGCGGTAGCAATCGGTCCGGTCTCGCGCCTGAGCGTAGCGGATCAGCGCCATTGGATTCTGCGCCGGCTCCATTCGCTGAGCGGCATCATTCCGATTGGCGGTTTTTTGTTTTTCCACATCTTCGAAAATTCGTATGTGGTGCATGGCGCCGCGACCTGGTGGAAGGAAAGCGAGTTCACCCGCACCTTGCCTTTCGAGGTCGTCATCGAAGCGATCCTGCTGTGGATTCCGATCACGTATCACGCGATCTATGGCCTCGTGATCACCGTGACCTCGGCGCCGAACGTGATGGAGTACGGCTACGAGCGCAACATTCAGTACACGCTCCAGCGCATTACCGGCATCATCGCGCTGGCATTCATCCTGTTTCATTTTTTCACTACGCGCGGATGGTTTTACCTGACCGGCGTCGAGACCAACTACGCGCGGATGCACGATTTCATGATGAATCCCGTCTACCTGACCGCGTACATCATCGGCACGCTCTCGTGCCTGTATCATCTGACTAACGGAATTTTCACCTTCTGCATCACCTGGGGAATCACGGTGGGGCCGCGCGCACAGACGCTGGTCAATCGCGCATGCATCGTGTTGTTCCTCGCCTTCAGTGTGATGGCGGTGGTGACGCTGATTTCTTTTAGAGCTCCCGCGTAGGAGAGATTGCAGATGCCTGGACATCACATCATCGTTGGCGGCGGCCTCGCGGGATTGATGACCGCGATGAAGCTGGCCGAGCAGGGCGAGCAGATCGATCTGTTTTCGATTGTGCCGGTGAAGCGATCGCATTCGGTCTGCGCGCAGGGCGGCATCAACGGCGCCGTCAACACCAAGGGCGAGGGCGACTCGCCGTGGATTCATTTCGACGACACCATCTACGGCGGCGACTTCCTCGCCAATCAGCCTCCGGTGAAGGGGATGTGCGAGGCCGCGCCGGGCATCATCTACCTGTTCGATCGCATGGGCGTAATGTTCAATCGCACGCCCGAGGGACTGCTCGATTTTCGCCGCTTCGGGGGCACCAAGCATCATCGCACCGCGTTCGCGGGCGCGACCACCGGCCAGCAGCTTCTGTACGCCCTCGATGAGCAGGTGCGCCGCTATGAGGTCGCGGGTCTCATCCGCAAATTCGAAGGATGGGAAATGACTAGCCTCGTCCTCGACGAGTCGGGCGATTGCAAAGGTATCGTCGCGATCGACAACCGCTCGCTCGAAATCCGCGCGTTCCCCGGCGACACCACGATGGTCGCGACCGGCGGCCCCGGACTTATCTTCGGACGCTCGACGCAATCGCTCGTCAATACCGGCTCGGCCGGCAGCGCGTGCTATCAGCAGGGCGCGACCTATGCGAATGGCGAGTTCATTCAGGTGCATCCGACGGCAGTACCGGGCGAGGACAAGAATCGCCTCATCTCGGAATCGATTCGCGGCGAAGGTGGCCGCGTTTGGACCTACAAGGACGGCAAGCCGTGGTACTTCCTCGAGGAGATGTATCCCGCTTACGGCAACCTGGTGCCGCGCGACATCGCCACGCGCGCAATTCATAAGGTCGTCTACGAGATGGGCCTCGGCGTCGACGGCCAGCCGCTGGTCTATCTCGACGTCAGTCACATCGATCCGGCGATCCTCAATGCGAAGGTCGCGGGAGTGTTGGAAATCTACGAGAAGTTCGTCGGCCAGGATCCGCGCAAGGTGCCGATGAAGATTTTCCCCGCGATGCACTATTCGATGGGCGGGCTGTGGGTCGATTACAACCAGCAGACCAACATCAAGGGACTGTTCGCTGGCGGCGAATGCGACTACCAGTATCACGGCGCGAACCGGCTCGGCGCCAACTCGCTGCTGTCGTGCATCTATGCGGGCATGGTCGCGACGCCGGTGATGATCGATCATGCGAAGGCGCATCCGGCGCCGACTACCTCGCGCGTCTACGATCAGGAAGCGACGCGGCAGCGCGAGGAGTTCGACAAGATTTTCAAAATGAAAGGCACCGAGAATGCCTTCGCGATTTGGCGCGAGCTCGGCGACATCATGACCGAAAACGTCACCGTGGTGCGCAAGAACGACAAGCTGAAAGAAACTGACGTGAAGCTGCAGGAGCTGAAGGATCGCTTCGGGAGAATCGGCCTCGCGGATACCGGCAAGTGGGCGAATCAGGAAGTGCTGTTCGTGCGCCAGCTCTGGAACATGCTGGAACTCGCCCGTCCCATCACCCTCGGTGCGCTCAACCGCAACGAATCGCGCGGCGCGCATTACAAGCCCGAGTTCCCCGAGCGCGACGACCAGAACTTCCTCAAAACCACGATGGCGAACTGGTCCTCCGATGGCCCGCGCTTTTCGTGGGAGGCGGTCGACACCAGTCTCATTCCACTGCGCGCGCGTCGCTATGACGTCGATACCTCGCATGCGAAAGCCAAGGCTGCATAGCTGAACGATTAGCGAAGCGTTTTTCACGAGATCATCCAGGAGAAAGTTGTGGCGGAACGCACCATCGTCTTAAACATCAAGCGGCAGGATTCTCCGCAGTCGGAAAGCTATTGGCAGGAATTCGAGATTCCTTTCAAGGTCGATCACAACGTCATCTCGATGCTGATGGAAATCCGGCGCAATCCGGTCACGCGCCAGGGCAAGCGCGTCTCGGCGCCGGTGTTCCACGCCAACTGCCTCGAAGAAGTATGCGGCGCGTGCACGATGGTGATTAACGGCCGCGTGCGCCAGGCCTGCACGGCGCTTGCTACCAACCTGCCGAGTCCGACCACGATCGAGCCGATGACGAAGTTCCCGCTTATCCGCGATTTGTGGGTCGACCGCTCGACGATGTTCGAGAACCTCAAGCGCGCGCATTCGTGGATTCCGATCGACGGCAGCTACGACCTCGGCGCGGGCCCGCGCATCAGTCCCGAAGTGCAGCAGTTCGGCTACCTCTTCTCGCGATGCATGACCTGCGGATGCTGCCTCGAGGCATGCCCGCAAGTGAACTCGCATTCGAAGTTCATGGGCCCTGCGGTGATGGGCCAGGTCTACCTGATGAGCCAACATCCGACCGGCAAGATGCATGAAGACGAGCGGCTCGAAGGCGTGATGGGCGAGGGCGGCGTCGAGGACTGCGGCAACGCGCAGAACTGCGTCGAGGTATGTCCGAAGGAGATCCCGCTGACGACGGCGATCGGATGGGTGGGGCGCAAAGCGACGGTGAAGTGGCTGCGGGATTTGTTCATGCGATAGCGGCCGCGCATCGACAGATCGGATTTACAAGGAGCGTCCGGAGTGGGCGCTCCTTTTTTATGCCGGAAGCGTGCTCGGCTCGGACGTGGACGCTATCTAATTGTTAGCGCGCGCTCTCTGTTTGTCATTCTAAAAGCAAGCTTGAAGCGCGCCGCTGAAGAACCTCGACCTGTCAACCCCCACGCTCTCCTGGTCGATAGCGACCACCAACGATTAGCTCCACTCGGTGCGGATTGCTGATACGATGTCAATGATAGCCGACATGATGTCGATAGAGGCTGCGGCTCATGCTTACTGAGTGGGTTTGTTTTTGCGATTTCTCAGCGGGCTGATCCGCGACGGTCTCAGGCGGCTGAATTGCCCCGCCCTTACTGTGTTCTAGAAAAGCCCTGATTCTCCTCGATAAAGTGGGTTTGTTTTGTCATTCGTGCGGATCGTGCCGAACTCCGAATGGCTTTGTTTTTTCGCTTTTTTGTAGGTCCCGCCGACCTCCCGATATGCATGGATTCGGAAAAAGTCCAATAGAATCGCGGATAAAGTGGGTTTGTTTTTGCAATTTCAAGATGCGAATCCTGCCATCTGAGGTCTTTCGCGAAGCGCTAGGACACTTGTCGGCGTTGCCTCGAAGTGGCTTCGTGAAAATCGTTTAAACTCAAGCACCTGGTGGGTTCGTTTATGTAATCGACCACAAGGCGGTCGCCCTGAGCGAAGCGAAGGGTCTCGACCTTTCGGTGGGTTCGTTTATGTAATTTCGCAGTATGCGGTTTCATCTGTTTCCATAAAACGCGATT
>DATGKG010000514.1:0-6203 GCA_035294805.1 Binataceae bacterium (SeqCode)
TGGCCAGTGATGGCGCGCTACATCATCGCGCCGGTCTTCAGCGTATGGCAGACCTTCGTCAATCCAACGCTGGCGGCGTTGGGGAATTATTTCATCCTGCGCGCGATCGCCGCCTCGATGTGGCATGGCCCGGGGCATCCGGCCAACACGTGGCTGGTGGTGATGGTCACGCTGCTTGCCGCGACCCCGCTCTACATGTTCCTCAGCGCGATTCTCGGATGGGACGACGCCGAGATGCGTGAGTTCAAAGATGCGATCGATCTGGTGCCGCCGCCCTTCCACATCTTCGCGCGGATGATGTACGCGGTGGTGAACATCGGCACGTCAATCAGCCCGTTGCACAATCGCTTCGCGGCGAAGCTCGATGTAGATGCCTCGCGCGAAGCCGCGCTGCTCACCGCCGCGAAGGTGGAGATGCACTAACGCGCCTTCCTTTTGAAGCGAGCAGAGTACTCTCTTTTTTTGTCATATATGAACCCTGCCCGCGCGCGAAGGGGAGGCAGCCTGGATCGTCAGAGCGCGCCACTCTGATGTAGCATCGAGACGTGGATCTTCCGGTCAATCCGCCGATCCTGCCGATGCTCTCAAAGCGCATTGCGCAGTTGCCCGCGGAGCGAAGCCTGATCTTCGAGCCGAAGTGGGACGGATTTCGCGCGCTGATCTTCCGCGACGGCGACGAAGTCCTGATCCAGAGCCGCGACGCGAAGTCGCTCAATCGCTATTTCCCCGAGCTGCTCGATCCGATCCGCGCGCAACTCCCGGCGCGATGCGTGCTCGACGGCGAACTCGTCATCGCCAATGACCGCGGGCTCGACTTCGAGGCGCTGCAGTTGCGGATTCATCCAGCGGCCTCGCGCGTGAAGATGCTCTCGCAGCAGAGCCCCGCATCGATCGTTTTCTTCGACCTGTTGTGCGAGGGCGATCGCGATTTGCGTCGAGAGCCATTCGAGCTGCGGCGCAAGCAGATGGAGGCGATGCTCGCGTCGGCCGCACCGCCCCTCCACATCACTCCGGCGACGCGCGATCTCGAGGTCGCGGCCGATTGGTTCTCGCGCTTCGAAGGCGCCGGTCTCGACGGCGTGATGGCGAAGCCGCTCGCGGGCGCGTACGAATCCGACAAGCGCGCGATGTTCAAGGTCAAACACGAGCGCGACTGCGACTGCGTGGTCGCGGGTTTTCGATGGCATAAGGGAGGTCATGGCAGCGCGGTCGGCTCGCTGCTGCTCGGGCTTTACGATGACGACGGCGCGCTGCATCACGTCGGCGTGTGCGCGAGCTTCACGCAGGAGAAGAGGCGTCAGCTGGTCGACTTCCTCGCGCCGTATCGCCGCGACGCGCTCGCCAACCATCCGTGGAAGGCGTGGGCCGAGTATGAAGGCAGTGGCAGCGAGGCTGGCCATCGCATGCCCGGCGCGCAAAGCCGATGGAGTCAGGGCAAGGATCTGTCGTGGGAGCCGCTGCGTCCGGAGCTGGTGGTAGAGGTCGCGTACGAGCACATGCAGGGCGCGCGCTTCCGCCATATGGCGCAGTTTCGCCGATGGCGCACCGACAAGCAGCCGCGAGACTGCACCTACGCGCAGCTCGAAGTGGTTGCGCCGCAGGAGCTGATGGCGATTTTTTCGGGAAGTCCGATGAGCGCGTGACGGTTTACGATTCTTGTTTCGCGCCGCGATGCATCCGCCATTCGCGCGTCGGGTCATCATCGGGATCGGGCGTTTCCTGCGACGGGCGTATGGCTTCGGGCACGTGGCGGAGATTCACCCGGATGCGAGTCCAGGTCGAGGAGCGGCCGCGCATCGAGTCGACCAGCACGTCATCGATCGCGAGATGGTTCGCGGCCTCGGGATGTTTGCTCCTCCATCGTTCGAGACCGGCGAGCGCGGCGTCGCGATTGGGCGAGTTGGCGATCACGAGCAGCGGCATCTTCGTGCGAGGCTTCTTCGCATTGGATGCGGCAACCGGCTTGGCGCGCGACGGTGCGACGCGGCTCGGCTCGCCCTCCATCTTGCGGAAGTGCGGCGGCCATGGCGCATCGCCGAGGCCGGCAGCTTCATCCTTCGCAGCGAGCTCGAGCAATTTGTCGAGCGAGCCCGCCGCGGCGTCGATACCCGCGTGAGGATCGCCGATTTTCGCGAAACGCTTCGGCATTGTCAGGACTGTGAAGTCGGCGGGCTCGCAATCGGGAACCTCGCGCCATTCGAGCGGCGCCGACACCCGCGCATCGGGCAGCGGCCGGACCGAATACCCGGAGCAGGTCGTGCGATCCTTCGCGTTCTGATTGTAATCGAGGAACACGCCGTGACGTTCTTCCTTCCACCATTTCGAGCTGGCGATGGCGGGCGCGCGCCGCTCGACCTCGCGCGACAGCGCAAGCGCCGCGCGACGTACCTCGCTAAACGTCCAGCGCGGTTCGATGCGCACGTTGATATGCATCCCGCGCGAGCCGCTGGTCTTCGGCCATCCGCGCAGTCCCATCTCCTCGAGCAGCGTCTTTACTTCGAGCGCGACCGCGCGGACGTCGGACCAACCGACGCCAGGGCCCGGATCGAGGTCGACCCGCAACTCATCCGGATGCTCGAGGTCGCCGGAGCGCACCGGGTGAGGATGCAGCTCGATGCATCCGAGGTTGACGATCCACGCGAGCCCGGCGGCATCATCGACGACGATTTCTTCGGCGGTGCGTCCCGAGGGGAACGCGAGAGTGATAGTCCGCAACCACGCAGGACGCTGCGCCGGCGCGCGCTTCTGATAAAACGCCTCGCCCTCTGCGCCGTTCACAAACCGCTTGAGCACTATCGGACGATCGCGGATTCCACTCAGAGCGCCGGGCGCGACGGCCAGGTAGTAGCGGACCAGATCCATTTTCGTAAGCTGGGTCTGCCTGGAAAAATAGAGCTTGTCGGGGTGAGTGACGCGGACCTCGCGCCCACCTATCGAGAGCAGCTCGCCGGGCTCTTGCTTCGCCACGACGGCATTCTACACCGGCCCCGCCAGAGAATCGGAACCGCTGGCAGCTATGGACTTTCCGCGACAGCGTGGTATGTCGATTACCGCAAACCTTCGCGCGTAGCTGCGCCGGGGCAGGATGGTCGCGCAGCTATGTGTGAAGGTCGCATCGAAGCTGATGCCGCACATTCAAGGAGATAGCATCCGATGATTGCGAAGACCGGTCATCTCGCAGCAGTTGCCATAGCTCTGACTCTCGGCGGGCTCACCCTCGCGCATCTTAGCGCGCGCGCACAATCCGAGGAGTCGCCGGCTGAGGCCGCCGCGACACCCTCGGCGCCCGCGCAGGTCGACGCCAACCGTCTCGTCAACGCCGACAAGGATCGCGGTAACTGGATGAGCTATGGCCGCACCTATAGCGAGCAGCGCTTCAGTCCGCTGGACAAGATAAACGCGGACAACGTCAAGAACCTTGGACTGGCCTGGTACTACGACCTCAATACCGATCGCGGGCAGGAAGCGACTCCTATCGTCGTGGACGGCGTGATGTACATCACTACCGCCTGGAGCATGGTAAAGGCCTTCGATGCCAAGACCGGCAAGCTGCTATGGGACTTCGATCCCAAGGTAGGACGCGAAATCCTTATCCATGTCTGTTGCGACGCGGTCAATCGCGGTGTCGCGGTGTGGAAGGGCAAGGTCTACGTCGGCACGATCGATGGACGCCTCATCGCGCTCGATGCGGCCAACGGCAAGCCGGTGTGGAGTGTAGACACCGTCGATAGGACCAAGCCCTATACCATAACGTCTGCGCCGCGGGTCTTTAACGATAAGGTGGTTATCGGTAACAGCGGTTCCGAGTATGGAGTGCGCGGCTACATGTCAGCCTATGATACGGCGACCGGCAAGCTCTTATGGCGTACCTATACGGTCCCCGGCGATCCTTCCAAAGGATTCGAAAGTCCTGCGATGGAGAAGGCGGCCAAGACCTGGAACGGCAAATGGTGGGACGAAGGCGGCGGAGCTACCGCGTGGGGCGGTATCTCCTATGACCCTGACTTGGACATAATGTACTTCGGGACAGCTAATGGCGTCGAATGGGACCAGAAGCATCGTAGTCCGGGCGGCGGCGACAACCTATACGTCGCATCGATCATCGCACTTAAGGCTTCGACCGGCGAGTATGCCTGGTACTATCAGGTCGTTCCCGGTGACGTATGGGACTATGATGCCACTCAGGATATCGTTCTTGCCGATCTAACTATCGATGGCAAGCTCCGCAAGGTCGCGATGCAGGCCGGCAAAGATGGCTACTTCTATGTGCTGGATCGTAAGACCGGCGAGCTAATATCCGCGCACAACTTCGTGCCCGTTAATTGGTCCAAAGGTATCGATCTTAAGACGGGCCGTCCGATCGAAAACCCGGAAGCGCGTTACGACAAAACCGGTAAACAGTTTGTCGCGCGGCCGGCGCCGAGTGGCGGGCATAACTGGCAGCCGATGGCATTCAATCCACAGACCGGATTGATGTACATCCCGGCGCAGGAAGAAGGCTTCGCATTCGAGTCCGACAAGAACTTCAAGCCCACCAGCGTTGGCAACAACATGGCCATCGATCTCGGAAAAGTAACTGCCGGCAAAGGTGCAGCATTCAAAGATGCGCTAAAGGGCGAAAAGGGATTTCTCCTCGCATGGGATCCGGTCCATCAGAAAGAAGTATGGCGCTTTCAATATGCAGGTCCCTGGGATAGCGGCATCATGACGACGGCCGGCAATCTCGTGTTTCAGGGCAACGCGAGTCATGACTTCGCGGCCTATCGGGCCGACAATGGCGCAAAGCTATGGTCATCGCCGGTTCAGACCGCCGTCCTCGCAGGTGCTATGAGCTATGAAGTTGACGGCGAGCAGTACGTCGCGACGTTGGTGGGTTGGGGCGGTAGCTATGCCATATTGGGTGGCGGGCTTGCCATGATTTCCGGACCGCAGCGTAATATCAGCCGACTGCTGGTCTATAAGCTAGGTGGCACTGCAAGCTTGCCGCCTCCGCCTGTGGAAGAAGCTAAGGTGCTGGATCCACCCAAGCAGACCGCCAACGCGGCTACCATCGCGGAAGGCAAGAATCTATACGGGCGCAACTGCGTCATGTGTCATGGCGTCGACGTAGTCAGCGGCGGAATCAATCCTGACCTTCGCTACAGTAGGGTGCTTCATGATGAAGGCAACTGGTACAACATCGTACTTAGAGGAACGAAGAAGGATCAGGGTATGGTGTCGTTCGCCAAGAACCTCGATGAGAAACAGGCGGCGGCGATTCGTGCATTCGTGATCCAGCGCGCTATCGATTCGAAGCTTGAGGAGTCAAAGCAGGCGAAGAACTAGGGCGTCACTGCGTGCGCCGCTTCTTCAGGTCTTCCAACTCCTCGAGGGTGCGCGGCCAATCCTGATGCATCAGGCGCGAAAGCGCCCGATCGGCCAGCAAGCGGCCACCGGTCTGACATGGCGCGCAGTAGTTGGTCTCGTTGCTCGCGTAGCGGATGCGCTGGATCTTCGCACCGCATCGCGGACACGGCATGCGATAGCGCCCATGCACGGCCATCTCGGGACGAAATGCTGTGACGCCTTCGGGAAATTCACCTTTGGCTTCAGCGCGCAATCGATCGGTCCATTCGATAAGTATCGCGCGCGTGGCCTCGTAGAGCCGCGCGACCTCTTCGTCGCTGAGCTTCTGCGACATCGCAACCGGCGATAGCTGCGCGCGATGCAAAATCTCATCGGAGTAGGCGTTACCTACACCGCTGAAGATGTGCGGATCGGTGAGCGATCGTTTGAGCGTATGATTCTCCGCACGCAACGCATCGCGAAACGCGGCGAGCGTAGCATCGAGCGGCTCGATACCTCCGGCCTTCAGCGATTGCAGACCTGCTTCGCCCTCAACGACCGTAAGCGATGCGCGCCGCTGCGTGCCGGCTTCGGTAAGCCATAGCCATCCGTTGTCGAACTCGAACGCCGCCAGCGTGTTGCGGCTGCCCAGCTTGGGTTGCTTGCGATCCCAATGAAGCCGGCCCGCGATCATCAGATGCAGGACCAGCCATAGGTCTCCTTCGACTCCGATCGCAATGCGCTTTCCGACTCGGCGAATCTCGCGCACCGTCTGGCCATAGGTCGCGCTCAGAGGCGGTTGGGCAGATCGCAGCAGGAACGGCGACTTGACCAATGCGCGCACGAACCTGCGGCCGGCGATGCGCGCTTGCAACGCC
>DATGKG010000515.1:0-3819 GCA_035294805.1 Binataceae bacterium (SeqCode)
AATCCGGATTCGCGATGCGCAGACTGACTATCCCGGCTCGCTGATGTCACTCGATGTGCGCGGCGGTAAGCGCGGCGCGTTTGAGTTTTTGCGCCGCCTGAGGATTGCGAAGAACGCCGTCAGCCTCGGCGGTGTGGAAACTCTCGCGTGTCATCCGAAGACCACGACGCATAGCGAATTCTCCGATGACGAATTTGCGCGCGCCGGGATCACCGATTCGTTAGTGCGGATTTCCATCGGCACCGAGCATTGGCGCGACCTGCTCGAGGAGTTCACCGCCGCGCTGGACGCGGTCTGATCAGAGATAGCCGATTTCTTTGGCGCGGCGCTTAAGCTCCGCGCGAAACTTCGGATGCGCGAGGCCGATCAAAGCCTCGGCGCGCTCCGGTGTCGACAGGTCGCGCAGATTGATGACGCCGTATTCGGTGACGATGTATTCGACCTCCGAGCGCGGATCGGTGGCAGGTCCGTCGATCTGGGGCACGATGCGCGAGATGGTGCCGCGCGCCGCCGTCGAGTGTGCGGCAAGGATCGATTTGCCGCCGCGCGAGCGTTGCGCGCCACGCACGAAATCGAGTTGCCCGCCGGGCGCGCTATATTGGCGGCCCGCGACGACCTCGGAATTTACCTCGCCGTCGAGTCCCACTTGCAGGAAGGCGTTGATCGATACGACGTGGTCATTTCTCCCGATCACATCCGCATCGTTCACGTAGTCGACCGGATAGAGTTCCATGCTGGAGTTGTCGTTGAGGAACTCGTACATCGGATCGTCGCCGAGCGCCAAAGTGTATACATTCTTAAACTTGTTGATGGTCTTGTAGCGATTGGTGACCGCGCCCGACTTGATCAGCTCGACTAGCGACGGCGTCATCAACTCGGTATGGACTCCAAGGTCCTTGTGGCTCGTGAGCGCCGCGCAAATCGCATTGGGAACTCCACCGACGCCAATTTGCAGGGTCGCGCGGTCCGGCACCATCTCGACGATCAATTTGCCGATCGCAAAGTCGTCGGCGGTGGCGGGCCGCGCCGGCAATTGCGCGAGCTGACTGGTGTGCTCGACGATCGCATCGACATCGGAAATGTGCACCGCAGAGTCGCCGAAGACTCGAGGCATATTGGGATTGACCTCGACGATGAGCTTGTTGGCGTTCTGCGCGGTCGGAATCGTGTAGTCGCCGTTGGTGCCGCAACTGAAGAAGCCGCCCTTGTCCATCGGTGCGACCATCACGACGAACGCATCGATGCCGATATCCGCCAGCACCCGCGGCATCCGGCTGAAGTTTCCCGGCATGTAGTATACGACCGTGCGCCCTTCGAGCGCGCCGCGCCGCGCGAGTTCGCGTTCGGCCGCCACCGGAAAAAACGGATGCGGCTCGATGACATCCATGTACTCGTATTTGAGGATCGTGAACGCGGCGGCGACCGAATGCGAATAGTAGACGCGCAGCTTTTCGATCTCGTGGCGCAGGATGCGCTGCTCGAGCGCAGCCAGCACGGCGGGCGGCTCGCTGACGCCCATTCCCATCGAAAGCGTGCCGCGCGACGGGATCAGTTCGACCGCCTGCTCGGCGGTGCGTAGCTTTGCCCGGTATTCCACTTCGTACATAAATCCCCAGTCCTCCCACAACGGAACGCTACCGATTGTCAAGTTCCGGGTTTCCGCCGATGCGCGCAACGCTCCCAGCGCGTTCCGCGAAGAGTGCTTCCCCGGGCTTCATCGATGCCTCAGTGCGAGGGCCGCGCTGACACTCGCCCGTGACTGATCGCGATGAAGACATCGGCCACCTGCTCGCGAAGCCGGTAGTTGGCGCCGCCACGCAGCGGCCGGCCCGCTTCATAGGCGATATCGTCCAGCGACAGGATTCCAGCCAGCGCGCCATCGTGCCCGATCACCGGTAGGCGCCGGACGTGTTTCTCGCGCATCACGGTCATGGCCGCGCTCAGCTCGTCATCGAGCTGGCAGCACACGATGCGGCCCGCCATCGCGCCCTCGACATTGAGGTCCTTGAGAAGCTTGCCGCGCGTGTATGCCGCCATACAGATGTCGCGGTCGGTGAGAAATCCGATCGGCCTGGCCTGTGCGTTCACCACCACGATGGCGCCGCAGGTCGAATCCCACATCATCTGCGCTGCCTTGTTTAGCGAGTCATGCGGGTCGCACGCGAGAACCGCGCGATTCATCATCTGCTCGACTTTCATATAGGGCCTCTCCGTTTCCCAGAAGGAGGTATCGCCAGAGTCGTGCCATCGCGCCGAGCTCCTAAGGAACGGAAGGAAAGTGATCGCGATGAGCTATAAATCCCCTTTCGCTGGCGCGATTCGAGACAGCTTTCTGGCGCCATGGGAGCCATTTGATCGCATTGCCGTCGTTTGCGATTTCCATTCGCTATGCGACTGGTCGCCCTCGGCGTCTCAAGCCCATTGAAGCCGGCTGGCGCGCCTCTTGCGTCAAGCTTCAGGCAAAGGCGAGGTTGGATAGAACCGACGCTCGAACCGGAGGAAGGACTTCATCATGAAAACCGCCGCCACAACCGCTGACTCCAATCGCGACCAAAAGCTGCGTACGATGCTGACCGCGCTGCGCGACGAGACTTACGAGCGTGTGCGTGAATTGCGCCACGAGCAGGATGAAGACGCCGAGCAGGATCCCGGTGATGAGATGGATCGCGCGCGCGCCACAACCGACACCGAGACCCATGCGAGTCTGATTGCGCGCGAGGAGGAGCGCCTGCGCTTCATCGACGAAGCTCTAGGGCGAATGGAGCAAGGTCGCTATGGAAGCTGCGCCGGATGCCGCGAGCCGATTCCGCTCGGGCGTCTGCAGGCGGTGCCCTTCGCGGCGTATTGCATCGAATGCCAGCAGAAGCGTCATCGTGAGACGCACGGATGGAGTGACGGCGGAACCATCCAACCCTACGACCAGCAATGGACCCTGCCCGAGGAGATGGAGGAGCGGCCGGAGCCAACATCGGCATCGGAAGAGGTGGTCGCGATGACCTCCGGCAGCGTATTCGCGGAAGGCGGCCCGACGGAGGCGCGATCGCGCGCCAAGCCGAAAGCCCGCCCTCACAAGAAGTAGGTAAAGAGGCGCAAATTTCCAAGCCAGGAATGCGCAGGCAGTTGGAAGACTTCGATCCTTCGATGCTATACAAACCTCATCTTCAGGAGGCTCGATATGGCATCGGATTTCAAAATCGAAGGTGAATGCGACAAGCGCTTCGAGGGCGTGCGGCGCGCGTTTGCAGAAAATCTAGAGAAGCGCGGCGAGCTTGGCGCCGCATGTTCCATCGTGCTCGACGGCAAGTGCGTCGTCGATATCTGGGGTGGCCACGCCGACAAGGCGAAGACGCGTCCATGGCAGCGCGATACGCTGGTCAATGTCTACTCGACCACCAAGGGACTGACTTCGACCTGCGCGCATCGTCTAATCGATCAGGGCAAGCTCGATCCCGACCAGCCGGTATCGAAGTACTGGCCCGAGTTCGCGCAGGCCGGCAAGAAGGACTTGCCCGTACGCTACATCCTGAGCCATCGCGCGGGGCTGCCCGGTGTCAGCAAGCCGCTGAAGGATGAGGACATCTACAACTGGGATACGATGGCGTCCGCGCTCGCGGAGCAGGAGCCGTTTTGGCAGCCCGGCACCAAGCATGGCTACCATGCGATCACGATCGGATGGCTGGTCGGCGAGGTCATCCGGCGCATCAGCGGCAAGGGCCTCGGCACTTATTTTCGCACCGAGATCGCGGAGCCGCTCGGACTCGATACGCATATTGGCCTCGATGCGAAGCATGATGCGCGCGTAACGGACATCCTGCCGTC
>DATGKG010000516.1:0-2201 GCA_035294805.1 Binataceae bacterium (SeqCode)
ATCAGGCGGGCTCGCGCGGGTTGGGCAACGGCGCGGCGCGTTACCGCAAGTTCGGGAAGCTGCGCTCACGGCTCTCAGATTGGGTGCGAGACTTTTTTTAGTGCCGCGCGCGTACTGGACTCCGGCGACGCGGTAAATCCACCTGGGCGGTGGAGGAGGAAGGCTGATGATTGAGTTGGTGGACAATCCCGATCCGGGCGCACGTATCAAAGTGATCGGCGCGGGTGGATGCGGCGGCAACGCCGTCGCCCACATGATCCAGGCCGGAGTCCGCAACGTCGACTTCGTCGCGGTCAACACCGACGCGCAGGCACTGCAGAACAGCACCGTGCCGGTGCGGCTGCAGATCGGCGAGAACATCACGCGCGGACGCGGCACCGGAGGCAATCCGGAAATCGGACGCAAGGCCGCGCTCGAGAGCGAGGAGCGGCTGCGCGACATGCTCTCAGAAGCCGAGATGGTGTTCGTCACCGCGGGCATGGGCGGCGGAACCGGCACCGGCTCGGCCCCCGTCATCGCGAAGATCGCGCGCGAGCTGGGCGCCCTCACCGTCGGCGTCGTGACCAAGCCATTTCAGTTCGAGGGTCGCAAGCGCGCGGCGCAAGCGGACCACGGACTGCGCGAGCTCAAGGCCGCCGTCGACACGCTGATCACGATTCCCAATCAGCGGCTGCTTTCGGTCGCGAGCCGCAATATGTCGCTGCGCGAGGCCTTCACGAAAGCCGACGATGTCCTGCTGCAAGCGGTGCGCGGAATTTCAGAACTCGTGACCGTGCATGGCCTCATCAACCTGGACTTTGCCGACGTGCGATCGATCATGGCCGAAATGGGCATGGCGATGATGGGTGCGTCGAGCGCGTCGGGCGAAAATCGCGCGGTCGAAGCGGCGCAGCGCGCGATCTCCAGTCCACTTCTCGAAGATGTCTCGATCAAAGGCGCGCGCGGATTGCTAATCAACTTCACCGGCGGCCCCGACATGTCGCTGTATGAAGTGAACGAGGCGGCGAGCCTGATTCATGAAGAAGCGCACGAGGATGCCAACATCATAATGGGCGCGGTGATCGACGATCGCCTCACCGACGAGATTCGCGTCACCGTCATCGCGACCGGCTTCGGCGAGCTGGAGCGCAGCTCGATGAACCCGAAGTATTCGCCCTCGGGCACCGCCATCACGACGCCGATCATGGCGTCGGCGACGCGCCCCGTCGATGCATCCGAGATGCGTCCGCTGAACGCGCAGGCGTCGACGTCAACCGTGCCCCCGATTCGGTCATTCGCGCCGAGTCGTCCGGTGCGCAAGATGGGAATGATCGTCGACGACAGCACGCTCGACATACCGGCATTCAAACGGCGCGGCGAAACGCCGGTGCTCGACGACAAGTTGGAGCCGGAACGCTTAGCCGATCCCGAGGACAAGCTCGACGTGCCGACGTTTCTGCGCAAGCACCTCGACTGATCGCGCGAGGATTCGAAAGCGAAGAGCGTCCGGAGCAATCCGGGCGCTCTCGTTTTGAGAGAGAAGTCTCGCGCGAGCCTAAAGCGACAGCATTTTGCGGAGCTTCGGAGCGCTGAAGCCGAGCATCGTTTCGGCTCCGACTTTGATCACCGGCACCGCGCGAAAGCCCATCGCGACTAACTCATCGCGCGCTGCGGGATCGTCGGCGAGGTTGCGCTCGGTATAGGTCACGCCATGGCGATTCATGAAATCCATCGCCTGATGGCACGCGGAACATCCGACATTTGTGTAGATGGTAACGTTCATGAGCTTCCCTCTTTAATGTAGCCGTCCGTTTTTACGACCGTTGCCCGATTGCATACAACTGCCGTCGCAATCGCGAACCATTTTGCGCAGCGTGTTCCGCAACCGCCGCAGCTTTGCGATTTCCGAATCCATCTCGGCCAGCTTCTGTTGCGCCTTATGCGTGACGGGGCCGCATTCGCGCGTCGATTTGACGCCTTCCGAAAGCAGCTCCTTGATTTCGCGCAGCGTGAAGCCGAGGCCCTTCGCCTCCTTGATGAACTCGATGCGATCGAGCACCTCGTCGGGATAGTCGCGATAGCCGGAGAACAGCCGGCGCGGCGACGCGATGAGCCCCTCGCGCTCATAAAACCGCAACGTATCGATGCTGACTTCGGCCTTATCGGCAACCGCTCCGATTTTCATCTCGAAAGATCCTAGACCCTTGACCATACTCCAGAGT
>DATGKG010000517.1:0-2701 GCA_035294805.1 Binataceae bacterium (SeqCode)
ACCGACCCGAGCCCGGCAGGTTCGCCGCCGCGCGTGTGCCGCCTTCGCCCGCCCTTGACCGCCGGCGTTGCTCTGGCTTAGCAGGATACCAAGTATCAATGTCGGCGACTGCTTCGCCATCAATCATCGCCGCAACCAGGAAATTCCGACTTGTCTGAAAGATGAGGGTGAAAAATAACTTGCATGAGTCTGCCTCTTAACGGTTATCGCGTGATCGAACTGGCCCAGATTTATGCGGGTCCTTACTGCGGACTTCAGCTCGCGCACTTCGGTGCTGAGGTCATCAAGATCGAACCTCCCGGAACCGGCGAACTTCTGCGCAAGCGCCCGCCCGCTAAACACGGCACCAACTACGGCTTTCTCATGCTCAACACCGGCAAGAAGTCCGTTTCGCTCAACCTCAAGGATCCGCGCGGTCGCGACATCCTTTTCCGGATGCTCGCTGACTCAGACGTCATCCTTGAAAACTACGCTCCAGGCGCGCTGGAACGCCTCGGTCTCGGCTATGAAGACCTCGCTTCGCGCTTCCCCCGTCTCGTCTATGCTTCCAGCAAGGGCTACGGCGGCGACAGCCGCTTCGCCCAACTCGGCGCGATGGATTTCACCATTCAGGCCGCCTCAGGCATCATCAGCATGACCGGCTATGGTGACCGCCCGGGCGTGCGTGTCAGCGCCGCTCTCATCGACACCAGCACCGGGATGCATCTCGCGGCCGGCATCCTCGCCGCTCTCCTCGAACGCGAGCGCACTGGCCGCGGCCGCAAGGTCGAGGTTGCGATGCTCGACGTTTGTATGCCCGCAATCAACGGCGCCATCGGCGTCGCACATGACGGCTACAAGATCCGCCGCGTAGGCAATCGCCATCCCACCACCTGTCCGTGCAATACGTATCCATGTGCTGACGGCGAGATCTGGATTTACTGCCTCACCGAAGCCAACTGGCATCAACTCGCGCGCCTGATGAGCCGCGAGGAACTCATCGCGCATCCTGACTACAAGGACCATCAGAGCCGCTACAAAATGGTCGACGAGGTCGACGCAATGGTGGGAAGATGGTCCTCCATGCAAAAGCGTGACGACCTCGTCACGCTTCTCATCGCCAACAGCATCCCATGCGCCCCCGTGCGTGAAATCGACGAGGTCGCCGCCGACCCCGAACTGCCAAGACGTCATGTCGTTCGCGACGGCACTATCGCCGATCACGACGACATCAAGGTGCTCGGATCCGCCATCAAGATGTCTGGCCTGCGCGGCGACGAAATTCCCTCGCACGTCCCCGAGCTAGGCGAACACACCTCAGACGTCCTACAACGCCTCGGCATCTCCGCGGACGAACTTGAGACATTGCGCCGCGACGGCGTGATCTAAATGCCCTGAGAGCCTGACGATGAAGATCGGCATTCTTTTTACCGTTAATGAATATACCGTCGATCCGATGCGCCTCGCGCGCAAGATGGAAGCGATTGGCTTCGAGTCGCTATGGATCCCGGAACACGCGATCATTCCCGTTCACACCGCGACTCCCCTGCCCGAGTCGCCACCCGGACAGGGGCAGATTCCCGAAGCCTATTCGCACATTTGCGATCCCTTCGTGGCGATGTCGCTCGCCGCGGCGGTGACGACGCGCCTTAAGCTGGCGACCGGTGTGATGCTGGTGCCGGAACGCAACCCGATCGTGGCCGCGAAGGAGATCGCAACGCTCGATCATTTTTCCGGTGGGCGCGTGATGCTCGGGATCGGTGCAGGTTGGCTCAAAGAGGAGTCGGAAATCCTCGGCGTAGATTTTCCACATCGATGGAGCCAGACCAAAGAGTTCATCGCCTCGATGCGTGAGCTATGGACCAAGCCCGAGCCGTCGTTCAACGGCAAGTATGTCAATTTTCCTCCGGTACGGATGTATCCGAAACCGGCGCAGGCAGGCGGTCCACCGATCCTGATCGGCAGCAAGGACAAGAACGCTTTGCGCTGGGTCGCGCGATGGGGCGACGGCTGGTGCCCAATCTTTCTGCCGCCGGCGGTACTGCGCGGCGAACTCAGCAAGCTGCGCAGTGAATGCGAGAGTGCGGAGCGTGACTACAGCCGCCTCGATATCACTATCATGAAGCGCGAATTGCGCGGGGATCGCGCGAGCGTGCAGAGCGGGCTGCACGAATACGAGGATGCCGGCGCACATCGCTTCGTGATTATGCAGATCGGCTCCCGGATGACGGCCACGACCTACGAGGCTGAACTCGAACGTCTCGCCGCGCTTTACGTGTAGTCGCGACGAAAGGTGAACCCCTATCTCGCGATCGCCGCTCGGATCGGAGACAGCTCTGAAACCGTCATAATTAATCCGCGCGAGAAATTTGCGGCTGGCGGGACTGGTTGGGCCCCCTACGTTGTTTACGCGAATTACAACCATGATCGATGGTAACGATCGTTACCAAATCGGTGTAAATTTCAGCCGCCTGTTCCAAATGGCGTCGCACCGAATTCGTATTCGCTATGCAATTCACCTTCCTGCGGTTAAGTGGCAAGATGCTGTCACGACTCGGAGACGTGCTCCATATGCGGACGGATCGGCTGGCCGCTTGGGGAAGGCCAGGGAGGGACCCTTCGGTTCTCCCTACTCGAACGAAATCAAAAAAACGCCGATGCTCCTCGGGCATCCGTCCGACAACCAGCTCGATCATTTCCTTCTGGGTGTCAAGCAGCTCGC
>DATGKG010000518.1:0-9812 GCA_035294805.1 Binataceae bacterium (SeqCode)
CCCAGATGGGTAAGATGGCGCGCATCGGCGGCTCGAGTATCTATCCCGCGGTGCAGAACATCATCCTGGCGTGCCGCGCATTCGGAATCGGCACGGTGCTGACGACGCTGCACATTTTTTACGAGGACGAAGTGAAGGAGATCCTCGGCCTGCCCAAGGACATCCAGACCTATGCGCTGCTTCCGATGGGATATCCGATCAACAAATTTGGCCCGCTGAAGCGCCGTCCGGTGAGCGAGGTCGCGTTCCTCGACACCTACGGGAACAATTGGAAGGGCTGAAACTATCGTTCCGAATCTGGAGGTTCCTCTCCCGCGTCTCTCCGCGGGAGGGGAACCATTATCGACGTAATGTCGGTAAGCCATCAGGATTGTTATCTGTCTGGGCTCGGGACGATCCGCTTCAGGATTGCGGCGCTCAAGACAAAAGCCTTGAGATTCCTACACTTAATGGGTTTGTTTTTTCGCTTCTCGGCCAATGGTGGAGTTTCGAGGTCCTTCGCGCAGCGCTCAGGACTATTGCTCGCGATGCTCGCAATGGGTTTGTTTTTGCATTTTTGATTTCGTCGCTGCTCACTCTCCTGGACGCCACATCTTCAAGTTAGCACTAGTTCCGTCTGCAACGCGCGACGCACTTCCTCCGCGCAATGCTCAACCTCATCGTGATCCTTCATCAGCTCGTCGAGTTCCTCAGGCGTATGGGCCTTCGCGATGCGATATCGATCCGCCTCGCGCACAAATTTTTCGTAAGCATCGACGAGCTTTGAGAATGCCACGCCTGACGCCTCCGACGCGTGCCGCTTCGCGGTCATCTGCTCGAACGCGCGTGCCTTCTTGAGGCCGTAGTAAAACTCGCCCATCTCCTCCGAGGAGAGCGGATGCCTCTCGACGATAAAGCCCGCGCGGCAGTAGTCGGCCAGCTTGTCCGAGAGGCCCGCGACGAGCGCGGTGGAGGCTAGCATCTCGCGCCGATAGTTCGACGAGTAGCACGACGCGAGCAGCATCGCGGCCGCGAGCATCATCACAAAATGAGCGGGCCGGCGACGCGCGCCGGCCCGTGACATCATTCGCGAAAGCAAAATAGCGATTGCTCAGCCCAGATGCGTCTTGAAGAAGGCGATGGTCTTCGCCCACGCTTCTTTCGCATGAGTCGGATGATGCGAAGGGCGGTCATCGCACATGAAGCCGTGATCGGCGTCCGCGTACAACACCACCTCGGCCTCTTTGCCCGCGGCCTTCAGCGCGTCGCGAAACTTGTCGACCTCGGTAATCGGAATGAAGGCGTCCTTGCCGCCGAAGAATGCCAGCACTGGAGCTTTCAACCCTTCGACATAGGCGATTGGCGGCTTCGCGTTCGGATCTCGCGACGACACCATCCCGCCGCCATAAAACGGCGCGGTCGCCTTCACGCGCGAATCGCGGCATGCGGTGAGGAACGCGACGCGGCCGCCCATGCAGAAGCCGGTGGTGCCAAAGTTCGGCCTCACTTCCTTCAGCGTCTTGAGATGATCGATCGCCGCGCCCATGTCGGCCACGACCTGATCGTCCTTCAGCGAGCCCATCAGGCGAAACGCGCCCGGCAGATCGCCGTATCCGACGACGTTGTTGTCCTGGCGGAAATAAAGGTTGGGCGCGATCGCGACGAACCCCTCACCCGCGAACCTGTCGGTGATGCTCTTGATGTGCGCGTTGAGCCCGAACGCTTCCATCACGACCACCAGCGCCGGGTATGGACCGCCGGTGGCGGGCCGCGCGATGTGACAGGGCATAGTCTCGCTACCCGTGCGGACGTTAATCTGTTGCGAAGTTACTTCCATTCGGATCCACCTCCTGCAAAGCGATGCTCGCACCGAATGTCGGGGACACGCGATCTCTCGCACGAAAAGCGCACGCGCTCAAGTGCGCGAAGGCTCACCTCATCAAGGCTCGGTCCGATTCCTGTCATCATGACGCGCCGCAAGCCGTTTCTTTTCTGATTCATGAAGTGGCGGAGCTTTCAATTACGTATATTCTTCCGATTCGCAACTTACCGGGGTGGCTTTGAGAAAAGCGTGTCAGCCACTTTCGTCGGCGCCCATTCACCATTGCCAGTCCAAGGCCCTTGATGTTACTTATCTCTGGCAATGTGGGGGAGGCGGGGAAATCCGTTCATTAAGGCGCTCGCTGCGCTGTTCCTGTTCGTCCTGTTCACCGATGCTTTTGTGCTGATGCATGGCGCGTCCGCGGATACGCTGTGGGGACATTACCATGTGAATCTCCAGCCAGTGCCGCCCACTGCGACGACCACCGCAACCGCATCGGCTACCGGGACCGCAACCAACACCGCCACGCAAACCGCTACTCCGACCGCTACCGCGACCTGCGCAGCGAGCCTGGCCGAGGGATGCCCCAACTGCACCGCGCCTGCTTGCTCCGCAGCGTGTTCACCGTTAGTCGGCGAATGCGGCACGGACAGTACCTGTAATTGTTCGATACCGCCCTGAGTGTTTCCGCATTTCGCGACGTCGTTCTGAAGCACGCCCCGCAGGGCGTCGCCGAAGAATCTCAATGTTGCGTTCACGAGCGCGGTACGCACGCCTCTCGCAACATCGTCGGGCGCCCCATAACATAGCCGACCATCTTCACCGTTTGACCGCCTATGTTGAATGATCCCGCTTCGCGATAACCAAGCGAGCCGCCGTCTCACGCTCGTTAATGTGATGTTGATCGCGGCCAACGTGGCGGTCTTCGTTCATGAGATGACGCTCGGCCACGACCTCGAGAGTTTCGTCTATCAGTACGCGATGATCCCGGCGCGGCTAACCTCGGCGCTCGAAGGCGGACGCGAACTCGCGCGCGTCCCGTACAGCGCGGGCGCGCCGCCGGCGTTGGAGACCATAATTACCTCGATGTTCCTCCACGGCGGCGTGCTGCATCTCGCGGGCAACATGCTCTACCTCTTCATCTTCGGCGCCGCGGTCGAAGAGGCGATGGGTCATTTGCGCTACCTCGCGTTCTACCTCATCAGCGGCATCGCCGCGGCGCTTGCGATGGCAGCTTTCACACCGCATTCGACGGTGCCGGTGATCGGCGCGAGCGGCGCGATCGCGGGCGTCCTCGGCGCGTATTTCGTGATGTATCCGCGCGCATGGATAACCACCATCCTGCCGATTTTCGTGCTGGTCTATTTTGTAGAGATTCCCGCCATAGTGTATTTGCTGGTATGGTTCGTGGCGCAACTTTATGCGGGCGTTTCGCAGAATCCCGAGGTCGCCGGAGGGGTCGCATGGTGGGCTCATGTGGGCGGTTTTCTGGTCGGCATGCTGCTCGGTCCGCTGCTCGCGACGCCGCGCTCGGTGGGCCGTCCGCGTCGAGCGAAAAATTAGTCCACAGGTTTGTGCCTCGGATGTGGATAGTTAGATATCGATCAGGAAAAGAACAGATATCTTAAGGACAATTCGTCCCTGGTGTATCTATCGGAGGCTGTGGATAGGTTGGGGAAAACCCTCCAAATTCGCTTCTCCGTAAGCGCCCGCGCCTGCGCACAAAGAATCGCGAGTCAGCTTTAGAAGCGCGCGCCAAAGTGGAATACTCTGCGCCGTACGATGTGGCGTTGGAGGTGTGGTGGTGGCGGCGCAAACCGACGATGTCCTGAGACGAGTTCCCCCGCAGAATATCGAAGCCGAGCAATCCGTGCTGGGCGCCGTCCTGCTCGAGAACGAGGCCATTAACCAGGCCCTCGAAATTCTCACCCCGGACGATTTCTATCGCGAGACGCATCGCGAGATTTTCCGCGCGATGATGGAGCTGTCGGACCACAATCAGCCCGTCGATGCGATCACGCTGACCGATGCGTTGCGCACCAAGAGCCAGCTCGAACAGATCGGCGGCCCCGCGTACATCGGCGAGCTGGCCGACGCGGTCCCGACTGCCGCGAATGTCGCGCACTATGCGCGCATCGTGCGCGAGAAGGCCGTCCTGCGCAGCCTCGCGACCATCGCCACCGATATCGCGTCGAGCGCGTACGAGGCGAATGCCAACGTCGACGAATTCCTCGACACCGCCGAGCATCGCATCTTCGAAATTTCCGAGCGCCGCATCAAGCCATCGTTCCATACGATGCCGGAGCTGACGCGCGAATCGCTCCGCATCCTGGAACGGCTCTATGAAAATCGCGAGCTCGTTACCGGCGTTCCGACCGGATTCAAGGACCTCGATACGCTCACCGCCGGTCTGCAGCCATCCGATCTTGTCGTCATCGCGGCGCGCCCGAGTATGGGAAAAACCGCGCTGGCGTTGAACATCGCGGCCTACGCCGCGATGGATGCCGAGCCCCGTCGCGGCGTCGCGTTCTTCTCGCTGGAAATGTCGAAAGAGCAGCTCGTCCTGCGCATGCTGTGCTCGGAGGCGCGCGTCGACAGCGCGAAGGCGCGCGCGGGATATCTTAGCGAGCGCGATTTTCCCAAGCTGGCGCAAGCGGCGGCGCGTCTGTCGGAGGCGAATATTTTTATCGACGATTCATCCGACACCACCGCCATCACGCTGAAGGCCAAATGCCGCCGGCTCGCGCGCGATCACAACAACAATCTCGGCCTCGTGATGGTCGATTATCTTCAGTTGATGCGCTCGGCGCGTCCGGGCGAATCGCGCGAGAAGGAAATCGCGGAAATCTCGCGCTCGCTCAAGGCGCTGGCCAAGGAACTCAAGGTGCCGGTCATCGCGCTCTCGCAGCTCAATCGCCAGGTCGAAACGCGTCCCGACCGCCGTCCGCTCCTCGCGGATCTGCGCGAGTCGGGCGCGATCGAGCAGGACGCCGACGTCATCGCGTTCATCTATCGCGAGGAGATGTACAAAGGTAAGGACAGCAAGGAAGCGGGCGTCGCCGAAATCATCGTGGCGAAACAACGTAATGGCCCCACCGACACGGTTAAGCTTACGTATCTGAACCAGTACACACGCTTCGAAAACTACGCCCCCGCCGATTCCGCGTACGGGGACATGGAGAATTGAAGGCGGCTATCAGAGCTTTGGCTCCGCGGCGTCCTCGATCGATTCCGCAATTACTTCGGATGCTGCTTCTTCGGCGCCCTCCGCTTCGACGGCGACCGCGATGTCGCGCATGTCGGTGACCGTCTCGATGCCGGTGGATTCCGCTTCTTCCTGCGCGCGTTGGATTTCCTGGAACTCCTTAAGGTCGGGCAGGCTGTCGAGATCCTTCAGCCCGAAGACTTCGAGGAAGTCCGCCGTCGTCTCATAGAGCATCGGACGCCCCGGCGCTTCCTTGCGACCGCCAATCTTGATGAGACGCCGCTCCAGCAGCGTTTCCAGCACGCCGCCGCAATCGACGCCGCGCACCTGTTCGATTTCCGGCCGCGTGACCGGCTGGCGATATGCGACGATCGCGAGCGTCTCGAGGAGCGAGCGGCTAAGCCGCGGAGGCTTGCCCGCGAGCAGTTTGCGGATCTGCGGCGCGAATTCCTTGCGGGTGCGAAGCTGATAGCCGCCCGCCACTTCCTCGACCGTCAATCCGCGTCCACCTTGGGCATACTGCGAGCCGAGCGCGATGAGCGCGTCGCGGATCTGCTCCTTGGGCACGCTGTCAAGGACGGCGGCGAGCCGATTCAATGACACCGGTTCGCCCGCCGCGAACAGCAGGCTTTCGAGAATTGCCTTAAGTCTTTCCTCGTCCACAACCTAACCCCCATCCCTTTCCGTCGAGGAAAGGGAAGCAACTTCATCCGGCAACTCGCCGACTTCCTCGGGGCCGCGCTCGAGGAAAATCGGACCGAAGCGAACTTCCTGAAATGCGCGCTCCGCACGACGCCGAACCAGTTCCAGCAGCGCGATAAAGGTCGCGACTACCAGCGAGCGATCTTCCATGTCGTCGAAGAGTGAGGTGAACTCGACGCGCGTGCGCGCCGCGATCGCTTCCATGATGCGCGGGATGCAGTGCGCGACCGGAATATCGCGCAGCTTGATGTCGCGTGGCGCCTTGTCCGCCAGCCTCTTCAGCACCGCGCCCATCGCCTCGATCAGATCGAAGAGCGACACCGTGAACTGCGGCGGCGCGTCCGAATCTTCCGGCGCAAGCGGCTCGCCCGCCGCGGTGAAGACATCGCGTCCCACGATCGCGCGTTCGCCGAGGCGATCGGCAGCCTCGCGATAGCGCTGATATTCGAGCAGCCGCTCGACCAGGTCGCGGCGCAGATCCTCGACCTCGGCCTGATCGCCGCCATTGGCATGCGGCAACAGCGCGAACGACTTGATGAGCAGCAGCGTCGCCGCCATCACGAGGTATTCGCCCGCGATGTCGAGGTTGAGCTGCCCGAGCATCTCGACGTAGCCGAGATACTGCTCGGTGATCTGGCTGGTCGTCACATCCTGCGGATCGAGCTCGGCCTTTTTGATGAGATGGAGCAGGAGGTCCAGCGGACCTTCGTAGATGGGCAGCTTGAAGCGCGTGCCGGCGTCGATCGGAGGTTTCGCCGGACCCTGAATGATTTCGCCTTCGCTCACAACATCCTCGTCAGTCCGTAGTAAAACAGAGCTACCCCGCTAATCAAAGTTTGCCCAGCGCCATTTATCAACTGCGACAGAATGAAGTTGAACCTCTGCGAGTAGAGCAGGACAAAAAGTAGCAGAAATCCCGCCGGTTCCAACCGCGCCATCGCGCGCGCCGCCGAGTAGGGAAGAAAACTGACCAGCACGCGGCCGCCGTCGAGCGGAAGAATCGGAATCAGATTGAAGATTCCCAGCGCGACGTTGACCGAGAGCGACGCGCGCAACATCTCGAAAATCGGATACCACACGGTAGGCGCCCATGGTCCGACGACATGCGGCTGGATGATCAGCATCAGAAAAATGCTGATGGCGGCGAGAGTGAGGTTTGTCGCCGGTCCGGCCGCTGCGACCATCATCATGCCGCTGCGCTGCGGATGAAGTCTGCGGAAATCGACCGGCACCGGCTTCGCATAGCCGAAGACCGGCGCGTGGAGAAAAATTAGAATCGCGGGCAGCACGATGGTCCCGATCGGATCGATGTGCGCGAGAGGATTGAGCGTCAGCCGTCCGGCGCGCGCCGCGGTATCGTCGCCCAGCGACCGCGCCACCACGCCATGCATCACTTCATGAAGGATGATCGCGAAAATCGTGGGCACCGCCCAGATCGAAATCTCGGCGACGAATTGCGGCAGGTCGTTCAAGCGATGAAGCTTCTCACGTCGTTGGTACGCGGCTCGCACGCGGATGAAAGGTGCGATGAACCTTCCGCAGATGACTCTTCGACAAATGAGTATATATCTGCGTTGTGGAAATATCGCTGTGGCCGAGCATCTCCTGCACCGCGCGCAAATCGGCGCCGCCCTCCAGAAGGTGTGTCGCAAAGCAGTGGCGCAGCGTGTGCGGACTCATCCACGCAAGGCGCGCATCGAGCGACGCCCACCCCTTGAGCGCCTTGAAAAATCCCTGCCGCGTCATCGGCTTGTGCAGCCGGCTCAGAAAAACATACGGCGAAGGCTTGATTGGATGCGTCGGCTTGCCGTTTTTCGATTCTCCGATTTTGTCGCGCTGATCCAGATAGGCGATGAGCGCGCGCCTGGCAGCACCACCCAGCGGCACCATCCGCTCCTTGCCGCCCTTGCCGAACACCACCACGACGCCCGACTTTATATCCACCTGATGCAGCTTCAAGCCGACCAGCTCCGACACTCGCAGGCCGCATCCATACGCCATTTCCAGCATCGCGCGATCGCGCAGTCCGCGCACGGTCGAGGTATCTATCGCGTCGATGAGCGTCGCGAGGTCTTTGCGGCTGACGGTCCGGGGCAGGGCGCGCGAATGCGCGCGCAGCTTCACCGCGGGCGCGGGATCCTGCGCGAGAACATGCTGATCAACCATCTCGCGAATCAGTCCGCGCAGGCTCGACAGCTTGCGCCGCTGGCTGGAAACCGCCATCGTGCCGAGCCGTTCGAGGTAGCTGGTCATCGCGCGCGCGTCGAAGTCGGCAGGGTCGATTTTTTCGTTCTCAACAAAATCGAGCAAGTCGCGCAGGTCCAGCGCGTACGCCTCGATAGTGTGGGCGCTCAGTCCGCGCTCGACCGCCTGACGGTCGAGGAATCGATTCACCAGCTCATGCCACGCCGCCCCACTCATCAACCCCTTCCTCGCACCTTCCTCGCGCGTCTAGGTTTGCGCCGCGACGGCTTCCGCCGGTCTCTCTTCAAGCCGCTCCAGCAGCTTCTCACGCAGCTCACGCTGTGCCGCGAGTTCGGTGATTTTCCTGCCCTCGCTATCGCTGATGTAGAAAACGTCGAGCGCCTGATCGGCATTGGTCGTGATGCGCGCGAGATGAATCCTGAGTCCCAGCTTGAATAGCGTGTGCGTGATCGCGAACAGGAGCCCGACGCGATCCTGCGTGAACACGTCGATGACGGTGTACTGCTCCGAAGTGCGATTGTCGATCGTCAGTTCGGTCGCCATCCGGCGCAGGAACTTCTTGTCCGCGCTTTTGACGTGATGCGCCGAGCCGACCAGATCCGCGATATCCTGCTGCCCGGTGATAACGCGTTCGAGGTCACGCTCGACCCGCTGCCATCGATCTTCCTCCAGCGCGACCGCGCCGGTGGGACCGGAGTGCGAAACGCGGAACACATCGAGCGCGATGCCGGTGTTGCGGGTCGTGATCCGCGCCGAGAGGATGTTGAGATTGTTGGCCGTGAGCGCGCCGGCGATCATCGAGAAGAGTCCCTGGCGATCCGGCGTCACGACGATGAATTCGCTGAACTCCAGCTCGGGAAAATGGCGATGGCGCGTGACCAGCGGATGCTCTCCCAGCGTGCGCATCAGCTCGAAATGGAGCTGCACGTCGCCTTCCGGCACGGTGAAGAAATAGCGGTCCGGCATCTCATCGAGGAATTTCTGGATCTCGTCCTCGCTCGCCTTGGCGTTGGTAAGCTGTTCCCGTATCTCCGCTTTGACCGCAGCCAACCGTCGATCGGGATCGGCGGCCTCGCGATGGCCATGCTCGAGAATCTTGAGCGCGCGCATGTAGAGGTCCGAGAGCAGCATGTCGCGCCAGTTGTTGTAGACATTGGGCGCGACCGCGCGCATGTCGGCAAAGGTCAACAGGTACAGCGCCTTGAGCCGATCGATGGAGCCGACCTCGCGCACGAATTCGCCGACCGTCGTCGCGTCCTCGATATCGCCCTTCTGCGCGACCTGCGACATCGCCAGATGCTCGCGCACGAGGAAGACTACGAGGTCGATTTCCTCGTTGTTGAGGCCGAGCCGTTTGCATACCTCGATCGTGAGCACCGCGCCGCGCTCGTGATGATCGTGGCCGTGACCCTTTCCGATGTCATGCAGGAGCAGCGCGAGGAACACCAGCGGCAACGAATCGAGCTCGCGCGCGACCTCGGTCAGTAGCGGAGTGTTCTGCTTGTATTCGCCGCCGCGCAGCTTTTCGAGTTCACGCACCGCCGCCAGCGAATGACGATCGACGGTGTAGATGTGGTAGAGGTCGTGCAGCACGCGGGCGTAGAGATTTCCGAACTCCGGAATTATCGCGCCGAGCACGCCCGAGCGATGCATCGCCTCCAGCGTTTCGGCGGCGCGATTGCGATTGCCCGACAGAATAGTCATCAGCGTGGCGCCGACGCGCGGGTCCGCGCGCATCTTGTCGTTATCGATGAGCGGCAGATTATCGCGCACGGCCTGATACGCGGTTCCCGAAAGCCCGACGCCATGCGCCTGGCAATCGGCATAGATCGTCATCAGGTTGAGCGGATCTTTCTTGAAGAGGTCAGGATCGGAAATCGCCAGCAGGTTCTGCTGGAT
>DATGKG010000519.1:0-8090 GCA_035294805.1 Binataceae bacterium (SeqCode)
TTCACAGTACCCGGCCCGAGCGGCGGCATTTTCGAATTTCGCGACATCACGGTGCCAACCGCCGGCGTGGGCGAGGTTCTCATCAAAGTGCGCGCATCGGGGACCAATCGTGGCGAGTTGCTCGCGCGCCCGCTGATTCGCTCCGACAATCCGGCGCTGCGTCCGACGCGCTCGGGCAGTGAATTCGCCGGCGAGATCGCATCGCTCGGTAGCAGCGTCGCACGATGGAGCGTCGGCGATCGCGTGATGGGCCGCGCGCCCGGCTCCTATGCCGAGTACGTCGTCGCCAATCAGCGCGCGTTGATGCGGATTCCCAGTGCCATGGCGTGGGCCGAAGCGGCGTCGATTCCGAATGTCTTCGTCACCGCGCACGACGCGATCGTGACCAATGCGCGGACGCAGCGCGGCGAGTCGGTGATGATCACTGCGGGATCCTCGGGCGTCGGAACCGCTGCAATCCAAATCGCGCGTCATCTCGGCGCGAATCTGGTGCTCGCGACCTCGCGCTCGCTGGTGAAACGCACGGCGCTGCTCGAACTTGGCGCCCACGAAGTGATCGATGCGAGCCGCCCGGCGTGGGTTGACGAGGTGGTGGCGGCGACGGGCAAGCGCGGCATCGATGTGATCATCGACAACGTCGGCGGTCCGATGCTGGCTGGCAACATCCGAGCGCTCGCGATCAAGGGGCGTCTCGTCAGCGTGGGCCGCAATGCTGGCCAGGTCGGCGACTGCAACCTCGATGAGGTCGCGCGCAAGCGCGTCAGCATCATCGGTGTGACGTTTCGGACTCGCTCGCTCGAGGAATCACTGGTGTGCGGCGAGCGCTTCGCAGCCGATCTGCTCGGCGCATTCAGCGATGGCGCGCTGAGGCCGGTGCTCGATCGAACTTTTCCCTTCGATCGTATCGCCGACGCGCACGCCTACATGCTGAGCGACGCGCAGATCGGCAAAATCGTCGTGACGATGGACTAAACGATCGAAGTAAATTCTGTGATGGAGGAAATCTCGTGAAGGAAAGAACGCAGCGAGTACAGTTCCGCGATTTTTCGACCCTGAGCCCCGAGGATCGCGAGCGCGGCGAGCGCAGCAAGGTCAACGGCAAGGTCATCAATATTTTTCGCGTGCTGATGAATCATCCTCTGCTGGCGCGCGAATGGGGCCGCTTCGGGGCCTACATTTTGTCGGATCGGCAGACGCTTACCCCGCGCGATCGGGAGTTCGCGATTCTGCGCATCGGATGGCTCAACCAGTCGCCCTACGAGTTCGAGCAGCACGTGCGCATCTCGAAACAAATTGGCATTAGCGACGACGAGATCGAGCGCATCCAGAAGGGACCCAAGGCTGGATGGAATCAGCACGATGCGGCGATTTTGCAGGCGGCCGATGATTTGTTCGAGAACTCGATCGTTTCCGATGAAACCTGGAAGACGCTCTCGTCGCGTTACAACACTCAGCAGATGATGGATCTGATTTTCACCATCGGGCAGTACAATCTGGTGTCGTGGGCGCTTAATAGCTGCGGGGTGCCCCTCGACGATTTTCTGCCTGGCGCGAAGAAGTCCTGATACGGCATTGGCGTTCCCCCGCGCGTCGGAGGGAACGCCAATCGCGCTTAGTATGAAGTAGTGGTCGAGCGGCGAGTGGTGCCGTTGTCAGTTGTGGTCGTGGTGGTACTCTCGCTGGTCGTGCTGGGAGGTACCGTGACTACAGCAGGAGCCGGGCTAGTTGTCTCTTCCTTTTTGTAAGTAAAGCAGCTCGCGAGGAACTGCAGTGCTATCGCCGACATGGCCATAGTAATGAGGCGTTTCTTGTTGCGCATGATTTCCTTCCTTGAGGTGAATTCGGTAAGCGGTCGGAAATACGACGGATACATCAATACCAAGCGTGCCGGACCGCTAACTGAGTAGACGCAATTCGCATCCGAATGTTCAGCGCAGCACCGAATTTTGCACCTCTGAGTGTTGGGTCGCCGGAATGCTTTCATTCCGGCAATGCGAATGCGACGAGCGAATCGCTGCGCCTGGAATCGAACTTCGAATGACCACCCGCCGCGATGACGACATACTGCCGGCCGCCCGCGAGTTGATACGTCATCGGCGTCGCGTTGCCCGCCGCCGGCAAGTCGCCGGTCCACAGCATCTTGCCCGTTTCAATATCGAAGGCGCGCAAGTGCGGATCGCCGAGCGCGCCGGCGATAAAAACCAGATCGCCGGCGGTAACGATCGCGCCGCCGAGGCTCGGCGCTCCGTAGTGAAGATCGGGAAGCGGCAGATGCAGCGACTCGCGCACCACCGCACCGATATCGCCGAGCGGCACCGACCACTTGATCTGACCGCTGACGAGGTCGACCGCCACCAGCGAACCCCATGGCGGCGGATTGCACGGGAACCCGGGAAATTTCGAACGCATGAACACCCGGCTCATCCCGTAGGGCGTGCCCAACTGCGGCGCGAATTCGAGACCGAAGCCGCGTGAGTTGTTCATGCTCGTCTGCAAATCGGCGCGCGCAATCAGATGCACCTCGGCGACGAGGTTGTTGACGTTCGCCACCAGCCACTGGCGGCGCTGATCGAACGCCGCGCCGCTCCAGTTCATTCCGCCGGTGTTGCCCGGAACAATCAACGATCCTTGCAACGAAGGCGGGGTGAAGGTGCCTTCGGCGCGCAGCTTCTCCATCCGCTCGCGGCAACTCTGGCGATCGAAGTAGATCTCGCCGAACGCATCGTTTGCGGTGATGGTCTGCGGTACCAGCGGCGGCGGAAGCTCTGGGAACGGCTGGGTCGGCGAAGTCTCCTCGCCCGGCACATCCGACTGCGGGACGGGTTTCTCTACAATCGGAAAGAGTGGCTCGCCGGTGAGCCGATTGAAGATGAACAGCTCGCCGCGCTTGGTTCCTTGCACGACCGCCGGAATGAATTTGCCATTTTTCGCAATCGTGCAAAGCAGCGGCTGCGACGGATTATCATAGTCCCACAAATCGTGATGCGTGGTTTGGAAGTACCATGCGAGCTGACCGGTCTTCGCGTGCAGCACGACCAGCGAGTCGGAATACGGCGCGGAGCCACGGCGAAAACCGCCATAGTAATCAGGGCTCGCGCTCCCGACCGGAAGAAATACCAGGTCGCTCTCGGGATCGACGGAAATCGGCGGCCATACGTTGGCCGCGCCGGTCGCGAGCGCATCCTCGGGCTTCCAATCTTTCCATGCGGGATCTTCGGGACCTTGCGGAATCGGATTCCAGGCCCATCGCTGCTTGCCGCTGCGCGCGTCGAATGCGCGCACGGTGCCGAGCGGTTCATTGAGCGCGCGATTATCACCGATCCCGGAGCCGACGATCGCGAGGTCATCGATAATCGCGGGCGGCGAGGTTTCCTCGTACTCGCCGTAGTAGCCGATATGCTCGATGTTTTTCACGGTTTTCAAGTTGATCTGCCCGCCCGCGCCGAAATCCGAACAGAGCTTCCCGGAGTCGGCGTCGAGCGCTATCAGCCGCGCATCGATGGTGCCAATAAAGATTCGACGACGGCACGGATCGCCGGGCTTGCGCGCGGGATCGAGCCAGGTCGAGACGCCGCGATTGATGAAGCCCTCGGAGTAGATGGTGTCTTTCTTGATCTGCGGATCGTAGCTCCATAACTCGCGGCCGGTTTCGGGATCGAGCGCGATGACACGGCAGAACGGCGTCGAGATGTACATCTTGCCGTCGACGACGATCGGGGTATTTTCGAAACCGGACTTGCTGATGTCCTTGCCGCCATTCGAGATATCGCCGGTGTGATAAACCCACGCCACCTTCAACTGCGATGCATTTTTGCGATTGATGTGGACGAGCGGCGAGAAGCGTTGCGCGCCCGCATCGCCACCGTAGTAAGGCCATTCGACGTTTGTTTTGGACGCAGGTAACTGGCCCACTTGGTCGGCCTCGGCCGCGGCGAGATCCAGGGGTACATTCGTAGCGATCAGCACCACCGCGAATGCGATCACAAGAGCGACTCTTCTCATGATTCCTCCGAAACTGGATGAACGTTGGTGTACGGAACAATTGGAGAACATCCAGCTTCCGCATGGAATGCCGTCGTTATGCTGCGCTTCGCATCGGATGTGCGGCGCGAACCGTCTTTTCAATCGAGCGGAATTTTGCGTGAGACCGTTGCGCCCGGCTCGAGATGGACTCCGTTCAACGTCGAGTATGGTTTTCCTTTACCCGAATGATTCTCGACGAAGATGTCGTAGTTCCCGGGCTCCAGCTTGATCCGATGCTCCGGCGCGGGCTCGCTAACCGCGACCTGGCTCTGGGTGCCCGCGCGATAGACAATCACGCGCGAAGTTTTGTCTATCGCGAGGTGCGACAGCATCGGTTGAATCGTCAGCTCCGCGTGTTGCACCTCGTCGAGGCTGAGCGCGGCACGATGGCCGGGAATCAGCGTGACGGCGTGCCAATCGTAACCTTGCGGCGGCGCGTCGACTTTCACATCGACCATCGAGGGCGCAAACAGCAGCTTTTCGCCGGAAACGAAAGTCGCGAGGCGATTGTGCGGCGCGTCGGTCTGATTCACCGTCACGCTGAAGCCGGGATCGTGGCCATCCTTGTCTTTCACCGAAACCGACAACACCGCCGCATTCTCAATCAGCACCGTGTGGGTGCGGCCGGCTGCGATCGCGATGTCGTCCCTGGTGATCGTTCCACCGATCAGCGGAAGCCTCAGCTTGTAGATTCCGGGCGGCAGCGCGATCGACGTGCCGGGCGTGACGCTCGCGACGACCTTACCATCTGGCGCAATTACCTCCGCCTGGTTTTTCGCGCCCGCGCCAATTTCACCCATCACGTCGAGCTTGAGTTCGCCGGTCGCGGCTGCCGCGACCACGAAAACCCAAATCAGAAGGGCAATAATCTGCAGCAAAGAAAATCGGCGCATAGGTCGGCTGTCATCATACACATCGGCGGTTGATGCGCGTAGGAGGGAAGCGCTACAAGCCCAAGCAGGGTGTTGAACAACAACATTTGAACCTGAATAGCGGCTTCCTTCTCAACACCCCGCGAAGAGCAGGAGTCACCGATGGCGAAAATCATCTTCGAGAAAAATATCGAAATCCCGATGCGCGACGGATGCGTGCTGCGCGGCGATCTGTTCCGCCCCGATAGCCCCGAGAAGCTGCCGGTGATTATCAATCGCACGCCCTACAACAAGGCGATGCCGATGGTGTTCGCGCTTACGATGGATTCGATCCGCGCGGCGGGTGCGGGTTACAACGTGCTGATCCAGGATTGCCGTGGCCGCTTCGCCTCCGACGGCGTATGGGACTGCTTCACGGTCGAGCCGCGCGACGGTTACGATACCGTCGAGTGGGCGGCGCGCCAGCCGTGGTCCGACGGCAACATCGGAATGTACGGCGCGTCCTACATGGGCGCCACGCAATGGCTTGCCGCGATGACTGCGCCTCCGCATCTCAAATGTATCTCGCCGCTCATCACCGCAAGCAACTATCACGATGGATGGACCTATCAGGGAGGCGCGTTCTCGCTCTTCTTCAATGTGAGCTGGACGATGGGCGCGTTGGCGCCGGCGCGGCTGCTGCGCGAGCGCGATCAAAAGGGCACCGACGACGCGCTCCTCAAGGAGTTGGGAACCACGGTCGGATCGATCGATCGCATGCGCGACACGATGGATCATCTTCCGCTGCGCGACTTTCCGATGTTCCGCAAAGGCGCGCCCTATTTCTTCGACTGGCTCGCGCATCCGAGTTACGACGAATACTGGAAGGCCGTCAGCATCGAGGAGCATCACAAGAAGATCACAGTGCCCGCGCTCAACATCGGTGGATGGTACGACATATTCCAGGGCGGCACGATTCGCAACTACAACGGCATGTGCGAGAGCGGCGGCACCGATGCGGCGCGGCGCGGACAACGTCTCGTGCTCGGCCCGTGGCATCATGCGGTCCCGCTCGCGAATCTCGTCGGCAGCGTCGATTTCGGCATGGCGTCGAATCCGGTGTCGGTTGACCTCGATGGCATGCAGCTTCGATGGTTCGATCATTGGCTGAAGGGCGCACGCGACGGCTTCGATGAACAAGCGCCGGTGCGCGTCTTCACGATGGGCATCAATCAATGGCGCGACGAAAAAGAGTGGCCGCTGCGGGGCACCGACTTCCGCCGCTTCTATTTGCATAGCCGCGGACGCGCCAACAGCATGCTCGATGACGGCGCGCTCTCGACCGAGCATCCGGGCGATGAACCATCTGACGTATATCTCTATAATCCGTTGGATCCGACGCCGACCATCGGCGGCGGACTATGTTGTTATCCCGGCGCGCTCCAGGGCGGTGCGTGGGATCAGCGCGACGCCGAAGGGCGCGCCGACGTGCTGGTCTACTCGACCGAGCCGCTCAAGGAGGACCTCGAGGTCACCGGCCCGGTGAAGATGGTGCTCTACGCGTCGTCGTCGGCGCCGGATACCGACTTCACCGCCAAGCTGGTGGATGTGAACGAGTGTGGCTTCGCGCGCAATCTGACCGAGGGCATCATTCGCGCGCGCTATCGCGAATCGTTCGCGCACGAGAAGATGCTCAAGCCCGGTGAAGTGACGGAGTTTACCATCGATATGTGGTCGACTTCGAACCTGTTTCAAAAGGGCCATCGCATCCGGCTGGAAATCAGTTCGAGCAACTTCCCGCGCTTCGATCGTAATCCGAACACCGGCCATCCTCTCTTTGTCGATGCCGAAACGCGCCCGGCGATCCAGACCGTGATGCACAATCGCGGCTTCGCCTCGCATGTTGTGTTGCCGGTGATTCCTGCGAAGCGGTAGAGGTGCACTGCGATGGCATCGCCGAGCACGCGCGTTCTCGCATGGCAGGCCGCGTGGGAGAGCCGCAATCCGGATAAGGTCGCGGCGCTATACTCTCGCGAGGCGACTCACGCGAGTGCAGTCGTGACGCAACTTTACCCCGAAGCGAAAGCATCGGTACTCAAGGGACGCGATCAGATTCGCGAATATGCTCGCCGCGGGATGGAGATGTTCACCACGCTGCGCTTCGAGATTTTGTCGGTGGTCGAAACCGACGCTAGTGCGGCAGTTGAATATTTTCGCCATTCGAACCTCGATACCGACCAGCCTTCGCACGTGTTGGAATTGATCGAATGGGATCGCGAGCGCATCAAGTCGGTCCGCGTGTTCCATTTCTAGCCGGACGTCGAAAGCAGGATGAAACTTTCGACGCGGCTGTTTGGGAAATCGTATAGGTTCAAATCCGTCAAAGATGTCCTCGCGCGGGCGAATGAGGCGCGATCGGGTGATGAACTTGCCGGCATAGCGGCGCGATCGGAGCAGGAGCGCATTGCCGCGAAGATGGTGCTGGCCGATTTGACGCTGCGCGACCTGCGCGAGAACCCGGTCGTGCCGTATGAGCGCGATGAGGTGACGCGCGTCATCGATGATGCGCTCGAGCACGACGCGTACGATTCGATCGCGAGCAAGAGCGTCGGGGATTTTCGCGAATGGCTGCTCGACGACGACACCACCGAAGAGCAGATCGCGCGGGCCGGACGCGGTTGCACCGGCGAGATCGCTGCGGCCGTTGCGAAATTGTCGTCGAACCTCGATTTGATAACACTCGGCGCAAAGGTTCGCGTCGTGACGAAGGCGCGCACGACGATTGGTTTGCGTGGGCGCCTTTCGACGCGACTTCAGCCGAATCATCCGCGCGACGATCCCGACGCGATCGCCGCGTCGATTTACGAAGGCCTCGCGTATGGAAGCGGTGACGCGCTCATCGGCATCAACCCGTGCATCGATGAGCCCGCCAACCTCAAGCGGTTGCTCGACCTCACCGCGGAAATCATCGAGCGCACTGGCGCGCCGACACAGAACTGCCTGCTTGGTCACGTCACTACGCAGATGCGCGCGATGGAAATTGGCGCTCCCATCGACATTCTCTTTCAGAGCCTCGCCGGTACCGAGAAGGCGTGCGGTGGTTTCGGGATCAATGTCGCGATGCTCGATGAGGCGTATCGCGCGATTCGCGAGCGCGGCGCGCTCGATGCGCCCAATCTGATGTACTTCGAAACGGGGCAGGGCTCCGAGATTTCC
>DATGKG010000520.1:0-2468 GCA_035294805.1 Binataceae bacterium (SeqCode)
CATTAGCTGCCGGCATTGGCTTCGTCAGCGCGAAAAGATCTCCGCGCAAATTGCTCAACTATGCGGGCGCATTTGCACTTGGTCTTCTGGCTCTGATCAGATTGGCGATGCCAATCGAAAACTACGAACGTGGACAGGTTGCCCTGGCGACCTTGCGTGAGAATTTCTCCTTGGCGCTGAGCGGATGGCCACTCACGGCGGTAGTTTTGACCTTCGTCGCAGCGATCCTTTGCCTTATCGAAGGCTCGAGGCGAAACTCCCTAAATGTCACCACGGACCTGGCGCTGCTGGGCACGATAATCGTCGCAGGCCTGATGCTGGTCCCGTGGTCATCCAATCCGCATCTATGGTGGAGAGAGTCCAAGTATCGCACCTGGATGATACCGATCCACGGCGCGCTGATGGCCGCGTGTGCGCTCGATGCTTGGCGCGAAACTGATCGGGAATTTCTATGGCGACAGCGGCAGCCGGCGCTCATCGCAATCGGCGCGGTGTTTCTCGTCGTGCTGTCGATCCAGAGCATGCGGTGGGATCAACTTACCCATCGCTTACTCGACGCGATGCGCGGTGGCGGATGTATTCCCGCCGAATCGCTAACCTGGATCGACCACACGCCGTTCGATCACTGGTCATTGAGCGCTTACGCGATCGACCTGCAGGGACGAACGCCGAGAGCGTTGATCCTCAATGGTATCTATTGCGATCAGTTCGCGGCTAACGGGAAAGTACGGCTGAGTTACTTTTCCATAGAGGACGGCCACTGGTTCGATTTCACTCAGGTTCGCGCCGCCGCGGTCACCCCTTGAGCGTGCGCAGCGCGGCCCTCGACGGCGCGGAATTGGTCCATGAAGCCCATCACTTCGGAAACGATGCGATCCTTGTCGCTGTCGACGGTAATGACATGATAGCTCTCCTCGAGCACCGCTGCGCGTTTCTGTGCGCTGCCCAGACGCTGCATCAGGTAATCGATATTTTTCTTAGCCGGACAAGTGTGATCGTTGATGCTATGCATGATGAGCGCCGGCTGACGGATGCTATTCAGCTTCCGCCGCGTGACCGCAGACAGCTTCAACAACTCGATCGGCGCGCTCAGCGGCATCAGCTTGCAAGTCGGATGAACCAGCGCCGCGCTCTGATCGTGAATGTCGGAGCCGCGATCGTTGTGCAGATAGAGACTCTTCGCGACGGAGCCGAGCAGGCTGACGACCCGCAGCTCGGCGGTTTGCCGCCGCGGCAGGAAAAACGCGGGCGCCAGCATCACCAGTCCCGCAACCGCCTCGGGCTGATCTTCGGCGAGACGGGCGGCGAGCACTGCGCCGCATGACAGTCCGATCGCGACGATCGGATCGCCGCAGGCGCGCAACTCTTCGAAGCCTCGCACCACGCTCTCATACCAGTTCTCATAGGTGACGCGCCCGAGGTCCTCCGGCGCCGATGCGTGTCCGGCGAGGCGCACGCCGCGCACGCGAATTCCGCCGGCTGCCAGGCGCTCGCCGAGATAGCGCATTTCGTATGGCGTGCCGGTCAGTCCGTGGATGAGCAACGCGCTACGTCCGGCGCCGTCGAAGGAAAATTCGGAAGTGTCCACTCGCGGTCGCGAGAGAGGTTCGCTTTCAAAACCCATACTAGAGGTCGGACGGCCCAGGCGCCGAGGCCGGTCCGCCTTGGGCGAATTGGCTGGAATCGACGCTGATCTTGGCGCGCGATTTCAATCCTTCGATAAAATGTTGCCACGCTTCGGCGCGCTGGCGCTGCTGAAATTCCGAAGTGAAGTCATTCTGCGCGCTCTTCCAATCCTCCGCCGAGGGCAGCGTGCGCCCGGTCACCTCGAAGAGGTAGGCGTCGCCCTTGTTCTCCATCACGCGATCGATGACGCCGGGAATCTTCGGCACGTCGCCGGCGGCATCGGAGACTTCCGGGAATGATCCGATCTCAGGCAGAGTTTCGCTCGACCGCGGGAAGGAATCCGTCGTATGAATCGTCAGTTTGTTGGCCTGCGCGACTTTACCGAAATCATCCGCACTCTTGATCTGCTTGAGGAGGTCCTGCGCCTTCGCGCGCGCCTGCGCCTGCGCGGTGTCTTTGATATAGGCCTCGCGTACCTTCGGCTCGATATCCTTGAGCGGCGGCGTATGCTCGGGCTCGCGCGCGATCAGCTTCACCAGATAAGGGGCGACATCCTTGCCGCCCGAAACTGCGCGGACCTGGCCCACGTCGAGTTTGAATGCGGCATCGACCAGCTTGTCATCATGCACCACCGATTCGGCATCGACACGCGAGAACGCGGGGGTCTCGACGTCCTGAAGCCCGCGCTTTTTCGCGATGTCAGCAAGACTGGTTGCTGCCAGTGCCGCGGAGACGTCCTCGTCGAGCGCCTGGCGCGCCATTCGGCCGCCAGTCTGGTTGCGCAAAGCTTCGATGATCTTGGGCCGCACGTCCGGTTCTTTGTCCACGTGCGCGGGGCTGAT
>DATGKG010000521.1:0-9806 GCA_035294805.1 Binataceae bacterium (SeqCode)
TAATGCGTCTTCGCATGCTTCGCGAGTTCGTCGGCGACCACCGCCTGCATGCCGGGGCTGATACCGAGCCCGCCATAACCTTCGGGAAAATGCACCCACGCCAGTCCGTGGTCGTACTGTTTTCCGCGAAAGGTGAACTGGTCGACCTTGTCGGGATGCGCTTCTTCGAGCAATTTGCGCGTGCGCGCGCGCAGATCGGCTTCGGTGATTTCCTGCTGGGCCATCGACATAACTCCTTGCGAACCTTAACGATTAGCATTTCCCGAAGCTGCCGGAAAAGCTGCGGCCTGCTTCATCTTCGATTCGAATTCGTCGAGGGCGCGCGAGGTTTCCCGCCGATCCTTGTCGTCGTCGACAAGTTTCAATGCGGCGTCCCGATCGGCGAAGTGTTTCGCCATGTCATCGGCGAGGTCTTTTGGCATTCGAACGAAATGATCCTTCGCATGGATGCGAATCAAGCTCGCCCACGCCTGGTCCGCCGGCGGATACACCCCCGGCTTGTCCGGTATGCCGGTATCCAGATTTAGATTTTGGAGTTCGAGACGATGCGCGGGAATTTTCGCTAGCTCCTTTTGATACTGCTGCGATGCTTTTCCATAGGCGCCGAAGAACAAAATCCTCACCTCTTGCGGCAGCGGCTTGTAGGGCAACTGCGCGAGCGGACCTACGTTCGGCACCAGACTGCCCATCCATCCGATGAAGCGCGCGAAATAGCCCGGCTCGAGGAAGGCTTTGCCGAATTCCTGCTCGAAGTCGCCGCGCGGCATCACATGCAGGAACTTTTTCTCTACCACTCCCGGTTCGAGCGAGTCGATGTCCTCGCGGTAGAGCTGCCATGCGATACCGGTGGCCTCGTCGATGAGGGTGCGAAAACCCCATCGATAGGTCGTGACTGCGACATCATAATTTGCGAACAGATCATCGAGTCCCAGCCCATATGTCTCTTTGACCGCGCGCTCCAAAGATTCGCGCGGCACTTTGAACTCGATCGAATGATCGAACAAATCGGGAATCTCGTGGTGATGCGCAACCTGCAGAATGTCGAAGCGGAATTCGGTTTGCAGATGGGCCGAAGGCGATTGCGCATAGGTCACGCTGTCGCCGTACTCTTCCTTTAGATCGGGATGCAGAATCGGGACGGCGAGGTTGGTCGCCAGCGGATGACCGATCGAATCGGCTTCGTAATGAGCCATCACACCGAGCGCGAACGCATACTCCTGTGGAGTGCTCGCCTCGGACAGCAAGCGGGTCACGAAGTCGCCGGTGCGGACGTAATGGAGCAGGTCGCTGAAGTCTCGATTGCCGAGCGGAAAATATCCGAGGTCCTGGATGTGCGAGCCGGCCCGCGCATAGGCTCGCGCGTCATCGAGATCCTGATCGGACGCTTGGGGAAATCGCTGGCGAATCATCGGCCCGAGCTTACTCTGCCAGGTCTGATCGACCAGCGCCTGATGCGCCAGGACGGAGAACGCGCTGGAGGCTGTTGGAATAATCAGCAGCGCCGCAATCAGAATCGAAGCTGCGAATTGTGGTAGGAAGTGTCGCTCCTGCATTTACCCTCGACATTTGTTCGACGCAGAAACTATCGAAAAATTCTGCGGCATTGCGGAAGGCGCTGCCGCCCGGCGAGGAGCTCCCTGTCGCCGTTGGCGCGCTGGGCCGTGTGCGGTATAAAGACCGCGTGCGCTATATCCTCATCGCCGCGAAGCATCTGTCGTTCGCCAAGACGCGGCTCGCTCCCGCGCTCGGGGAGCAGGAACGCCGGATGCTGGCCGAGGCAATGTTTCGCGATGTCTTGGCGGCCGCGCTCGCCTCGCGGCGCGCCGATCGCGTCGCGGTGATCAGCTCGGATCCGGGACTGCTCGCGCACACGCGCGAGGCCGGTGCGCTCGCGATCGATGAGGAGTACCCCCGCGGGCTGAATGTCGCGGTGGCGATGGCGACTGACCTGCTCGCCTCGGCAGGCGCGAGCGAAGTATGCACGGTGCTCTCGGACATTCCGCTCGTGACCGGGCGCGATATAGATGATGTGTTCGCGGCGCTGACCGCCGCGCGCAGCGCGGTGCTGGTTCCGTCACGCGATTTTACCGGAACTAACATTATCGCGCGGACGCCCGCCGGCGTGATTCCCACGCTGTTCGGCCGCATGAGCCTGGTAAAGCATCTGGATGAATGCCGCAGCGCACAAGTGCCATGCGAAATCCTTCGTCAAAACGGCCCTGCGCTTGATCTGGATTTGATGACGGACCTGCTAGAATTTGTGCGCACGGCGGGTCCCACCAACACGCTCAACCAGTTGGCGCGGCTGGGCCTCGCCTCAAACTGAAATCTTCCAAACCGGAAACCGGACCTTACTAGCGCACCCGATGGTTGTAGCCGACCTGATTGTAGATTTCGGGGAATTCATCCTCGACGGGATCGACGCGCTGGGAAAGTTCATCCTGTTTCTGCTCAGCGCCGGATGGTATGCGATCACTCCCCCGTACAAGCCGCGCCTGACGATTCGTCAGATTCGCATCATCGGCGCGGAATCCTTCTTTTTGATCGTGCTGATCTCGGCTTTCACCGGTATGGTCCTGGGTTTGCAAGGATACAACTCGCTCCGGCGCTTCGGCTCCGAAGGCGCGCTCGGAACGCTGGTCGCGCTGACGCTGGTGCGCGAACTCGGTCCGGTTCTTGCCGCATTGATGATCGCCGCGCGCGCGGGCTCCGCGATGGCGGCGGAACTCGGCTCGATGCAGACCACCGAGCAGATCGATGCGCTGACGGTGATGGCGATCAATCCGATTCAGTATCTGGTGTCGCCGCGATTGCTCGCGGGCATCATCAGCTTTCCGCTGCTCACAGCGGTTTTCGATGTGATCGGAATCTGGGGCGGCTACATGATCGGGGTGGTGCTGATGGGCGGGCCGGGCAGCAGCTACATGAACGGCATCGCAACGTACATGACCGGGCACGACATCGTCACCGGAATATATAAGTCGCTGGTGTTCGGTGTTCTGGTGACTTGGGTCTGCTGTTACAAAGGATATAACGCGAAACGGATGGCGACCGGCGTCAGTCGCGCGACCACCGAAGCGGTGGTGCTATCGAGCGTGCTGATCCTGGCGTGGGATTATTTTCTAACCGCGGTGATGCTTTAACGGTGATGCTGTGACGGATTTCCAAAGCGAGCGCCGCCATCGTCGAATATTATGGTTTGTTGAACAGCTTGCTAAAGTGCTGGCTCGCGGATGAAGCCTGAAGGGAACAACGGCGCCGACGGCACAGCGCGTGCGGACGACAACGCGATCGTGGTGAGCGAACTGCGTAAGCGATTCGGCCGTCAGGTCGTGCTGGACGGCGTCAATTTCGATGTTCCCAACGCGATGGTCACCTGCATCGTGGGTCCGTCGGGAGGCGGCAAAACCGTGCTCCTAAAGCATCTGAACCTCCTGATGCGCCCCGACTCCGGCACGATCATCATCGATCGGGTTGAGGTGACGAAGCTGCGCACTCGCGCGCTCAATCAGGTGCGCGAAAAATTGGGCATGCTGTTCCAGGCTGGCGCGCTGTTCGATTCGATGACGATTTTCGACAACGTCGCCTTTCCGCTGGTCGAGAAGACCAATCTGAGCGAGGAGAAAATCGAGGCGCGCGTGCGCGAGACACTGAAGTCGGTGGGCCTCGAAGGGGTGGAAAGCAAGTTTCCCTCCGAGCTTTCGGGCGGAATGCAGAAGCGCGCGGCGCTCGCGCGCGCGCTGGTCCATAGTCCGAAGATTCTGATGCTTGATGAGCCGACGACCGGACTCGATCCGTCGCGCACGGGCGCGATCCATCGCCTCATTCGTGAGACGCAAAAGACCCACGGCTTGACGGTGGTCATGGTGAGCCACGATGTGCCGGCGGTGTTCGAAATCTGCGACCGCGTCGGCTTCATCCATCAAGGTAAGATGCGACTCTATGGCACCCCGGACGAGGTGACCGCCGCGCGCGACGAAATCTTCGACCAATTTTTGGCTGGAAAGGCTGCCGGCGATGGCGCGGAGCTTGGCCCCAACTAAGAGAGACTGAATGTACGCAAGCCGCACCACACAATTCATTGTCGGGATCTTCGGCCTGGTCGGAATCGCCGCGCTCTCCGTGCTGGCGTTCACGCTGGGGCGCATTCCGCTGGTCGCGCCGCCGCACTACGCCCTTTACGCAATGTTCGACAACGTCTCGGGCCTCAAGGCCAACGACGCCGTCCAGATCGCCGGAGTCAGGGTCGGCAAAGTCGGGATGATTACCCTGTCGCAGAAGAATGAACGTGCGCAGGTGACGATGGAGATTCATCAAGGCATCATGATCGATGACGAAGCAATCGCATCGATAAAAACCAGCGGCATCATCGGGGACAAATACGTCGCGATTTCCATCGGCGCAGGCGAGCCGCTGAAGGACGGCGGAACGATCACCAACACCGAATCGTCATTTGTGCTCGAAGATGCGATAGGGCAGCTGGTCAACGGCAGCGGAAACAAGAGCGGAGCCGGCGGTGAGAGCAGCCCGGCCGCATCGCCCACCCCGGCGGATCATAAGAATGGCGACAGCATCGGCGCGCCTCCCGGAATCGGAGACACCAAGGGACAAAACAGACCCAACGACAAGGGAAAGAAGTAACACCTATGAACATCAAACAGGTGCCTCTCACACATCGCCTTCAAACCGGATGCCTCGCCATGCTTGCGATAGTCGCGGCGGTTGCGCTGGCGGCGCCCGTATCGGCGGATCAGTCTGCGACCGATCTCGTCAAGTCGCTGGTCAATCCGGCCTTGCAAATCCTCAACGACAAATCGACGCCGCTCAAGGATCGGCAGCAAAAGCTGCGGCAACTGGTCAGTGGCGATGTTTTCGACTATACCGCGATGGCGCGCTCCGGGCTCGGGCTGCACTGGAAGGATATCAACGACCAGCAACGCAATGATTTCACGCAAGTCTTCACCGCCTTCCTGCGCGATTCGTACATCAGCCGCATCCAGGATTTCTCGGTGCAGGAGGTCAACTATCTAGGCGAATCCGACCTCGGCGACGGCCGCACCGAAGTGAAAACCACGATCCAGCAGCCCAATGCCTCCGCGCCGGTGCAGCTCAACTACATGCTGCGCAAGGACAGCGGGAAATGGCTGATTTACGATGTCACCGTTGATAACATTTCCATTGCGGCAAACTATCGCAATCAGTTTAATCGCGTGATCAACAATAAGGGCTTCGATACTCTGATGGCCGATTTGAAGAGCAAACAACAGAGCCTCGAGAACCAACTCGGTACGCCACACGGCCAGTAGGATGCGCGTGAGGTTCCATCAAGCTTTAGCGATGCGAGGATTAATGCTGAAGAGAAAGCTGTTGTTATTCACCCTACTCGCGATCGCCACGATGCTATGCGCGTCCGTGCGCTTCGCCGCGGCCGCCGATTCATCGACGCCGACTGCCAAGCCTGCGGCGCCGGCATCATCGGATACGGATACCGATAACCTTCAGGCCCAGGAGAGCGATCCGCTCGAGCCTTTCAATAGCGCAATGTTCACCTTTAACCTGAAGGTCGACGATTGGGTCCTCCATCCGGTCGCGAGCGGCTATGCGAAGGTGCTTCCGACTTCGGCGCGCGAGGCGGTCGGCCGCGCGCTCGACAACGTTCTGGTAATCCCGCGCTTTGCCAATAATCTTTTTCAGTTGCGGGTTCCAGAAGCCGGCGGCGAGGTGGCTCGTTTCGGCATAAACACCACCGCCGGCCTGCTGGGCTTCTTCGATCCGGCCGACAAATGGTTTGGCCTCAAGGAACACCCCGACGACTTCGGCCTGACGCTGCGATACTATCGCGTTCCGACCGGGCCCTACCTGATGCTGCCGTTTTTCGGTCCTTCGACGGCTGGTGATACGGTGGGACTTGTTGCTGACGGCTTTATGGAGCCGCTGAGCTATTTTGTGCCTTGGTATGTATCGCTCGCTGCGGGCGGTGGCCAGCGCATCATGGAAGCGGTGAACTACCGTTCGCTGCATCTGGATCAATTCGAGCAAGCGGACCGCTATGCGATCGATTTGTACGGCGCGGTGCAGGATTACTATCTGCAGTCACGCAACAATCGCGTGAAGGATCTGAAGACCGGCGCCGACTGACGATCGAGCTCTGAAGTCCAAAAAAGCGGCGGATGAAAACCTCATCTGCCGCTTTAATTTTTAGCGAAACTTGGGGAATAGTTTATGAAATTCTTGCGCGGCTATGTCGGGGGCCGGCTGATGAGCTGATCGCGCAGTGCTTGGTCGCTCGCGAGATCGATCGCCGTCAATGCCATCGCCAGCGCGCCATCGATCACCGCCTTGTCGGCCTCGGGCTTGATGCAATGCGCGGTGAACTCCGGCTGATGATTCACCGCTGGCATCGAGGCGATGCCGATGGTCGGATGAATCGAGGGAATCTTAAGCGACACGTTTCCCATGTCGGTCGAAAATCCGCCGTTGGTGCCGGGCGGCATCTTGAAGAAGCTGCGGCCTATACTCTCCGCGTTGCGCGCGTATATCGCCGCGATGCGTGGATCGTGGTGGAGCTCGGCATAGGGCTTGGTGCCGCCGACGATTTCCAGCTTCGCTCCGGTCGCGAGCGCGCCCGCCTCGAAGCATCTAAGTACCTTGTCCCGCATGTCGCCCAGCTCTCCGATGGTCCTTGCGCGCACCATATAGCGCGCCTGAGTGCGCGCCGGAATCACGTTGGGAGCATCGCCGCCGTGGGTGATGATGCCATGAACTCGGTCGGTCGCGCGCATATGCTGGCGCAGCAGCCCTATTGAGGTCTGCGCGATCGTCATCGCATCGAGCGCGTTGATGCCGAGCTCGGGATACGCCGCCGCATGTGCCTCCTTGCCGCTGTAATGAACATCGAATGTCGTAATCGCGGTGCCGGGCAGATCGAGCGTGTCGACCGGCGACGGATGCACCATCATCGCGGCGTGGATACCGTCGAAACCGCCGCGCTCCAGCATCAGCACCTTGCCGCCGCCGTCGCCGACCTCCTCGGCCGGCGTGCCGAGGACAGTTACGGTGAGTCCGGCGTCATCGGCGATCTTCGCGGCGGCGATACCAGCTCCCAGAGCCATCGCAGCGATCATGTTATGCCCGCATGCGTGCCCGATCTGCGGGAGCGAATCGTATTCGGCGCAAATTCCGATGTGGAACGGACCGGAGCCGGCACGCGCGATGAACGCGGTCGGCATATCGCATACGCCCTGCGTGACGTTGAATCCCCCATCGGCAAGCATTTCGCATAGCCACATCGAGGCGCGAATTTCTTCGAATCCGATCTCCGGATTCGCGTGGATACGATGGCTCAGATCGAGCAGCGCTTCTTGATTGTCGCTCACGTTTTCGCGGGCAGCGGATTTCAGGTCCATCGCCATCCTCCTGCATGCGCGTTTGATCTGGCGGCGCGCATGACGCAGATTGCTTCTCTAGCTTTTAGCGCGGGGTAGAACAACATGAAGCTGAACATGCGGCGCGCGACGCGCGAGGATGCCGCCGTCCTCGGGCAGATCAATTACGACGCGTTCAAGAAAATCGCCGACGACCACGGCTTCCCGCCCGACTTTGCCACCGTTGACGATGCGGTCGGCGCGGTAACCTCGCTCGCCTCCAATCCCGGCGTCTATTCAGTGGTCGCCGAGGCCGACGGAAAAATCGCCGGCAGCAACTTCATGGATGAGCGCAATCCGATCGCCGGCATCGGCCCCATCAGCGTCGATCCGTCGGTGCAGAATCAAACCATCGGCCGCAGCCTGATGGAGGACGTGCTCGCGCGTGCTCGCTCGCGTAACTTCGCCGGCGTGCGTCTGGTCCAGACCGCATACCACAATCGCTCGCTATGTCTTTACACCAAGCTCGGATTCGAAACGCGCGAACCGCTTTCGGTGCTGCAGGGCAAGCCGCTGAATCTGAAGTTGCGCGGCTACGAAGTGCGCGCGGCGACCGACGGCGACCTCGACGCATGTAACCGGCTGTGCGCGCGCGTCCACGGGCATCATCGCGGCGGCGAACTCCACGATGCGATCCGCTCCGGCATGGCGACCGTCGTCGAGCGCTTGGGGCGAGTCACCGGATATGCGACCGTGATCGCGTTCTTCGGACATGCGGTGGGTGAGAGCAACGACGACATCCGCGCTCTCATAGGAGCCGCACCGATGTTCATGGGCCCTGGCATCCTGGTGCCGACGCGCAACGGCGAGCTGTTCCGCTGGTGCCTCGCCAACGGCATGCGGTTGGTGCAGCAGATGACGCTGATGACGATTGGCTTGTACAACGAGCCGACGGGAGCATACCTGCCTTCGATCCATTACTAGGCGTGAGCCACACCGGCGGACGAGCGCTGCTACCTCACACTGAGCAGTTCGACGTCGAACATCAGCGTGGCGTTCGGCGGAATGACGCCGCCGGCGCCGCGTGCGCCATAGCCGAGGTCCGGCGGAATGATTAGCGTGCGCTTTCCGCCGACATGCATGGTAGCGACGCCTTCGTCCCAACCCTTGATGACCTGGCCTTGGCCGAGCGGGAAGGAAAACGGCTCGTTCCTGTCGAGAGAGCTATCGAACTTCTTGCTCTTTTTGCCATCGACGAACAACCAACCCGTATAGTTAACCGTCACGGTCTGGCCGGCATGCGGCGCCGGTCCTGTACCCGGCGTAACATCGATGATGCGCAGGCCACTGGGCGTGGTGGTCTCGCCGGCGGCCCGAGCGGATTGGATGGCGAACGGCACCGCGAGCGCCATGAGGATTGCGGATACGAAGATATGCTGATGAGACATGAGGCCTCGCAAACTGAATGATAGAAGTTAACCGACCAAAACCCGGCGACTCGATGCCAGACCCTAGCATCATGGGGACAGCTGCGGGAGTGGGGGTTGCGCGCCGGTCGCTCCCGTCTCTCCTACGCCTGCGGCAAAGCCGTAGGCATACACCGGGAGAGGGCCGGCATGCTAGGTGGGCGAGACCGGGAACGAGTGCCACAGCGGCTCCGCTCTGGTAAACTCGATCCTGTGAAGCAGAAACTCCGCGATGAACTCACCGCCGCGATGAAATCCGGCGACAAGCCGCGCACCATGGTCCTGCGCGGTGTGTTGGCTGAAGTGTCGCGCTGGGAGGTCGAAAAGGACGTCCGGCGCGAGGCCGACGAGGCCGCTATCGTGCAAATCCTCAAGCGCGAAAAAGCGCGCCGCGAAGAGACCCTCGAGTTCGCGCGCAAGGGCAATCGCCAGGACCTCGTCGACCAGAACGAGGCCGAGTTGAAAATCATCGAGGGCTACCTGCCGGCGGGCATCGGCGAGGATGAGGTTCGCGCGGCCGTCAAGGAAGCCATCGCGGGCGGCGCGGCGCAGATTGGCCCGCTGATGAAGGCATTGCGGGACAAGTTCGGCGCGCGCCTTGACGGCAAACTAGCGAGCGAAATCGTTAAGCAGGAACTCGCGGCGAAGTGAGGGTCGAGTTACATAAACGAACCCACCGCGAGCATCGAGAGCGGTGGTCCCGAGTCTGTCTAGGGACCTCAACAGGCAGGAAGAAGGTCATCAGAAGCGCGAAAACAAAGCCACTTTATCCAGCAATTTCGGGCAGTTTTCCTATCGGCCACTCGGTATGTGCGGTTCGAATGAAAGAAACGAAACCACTGGCTGCTTGGGTGAGAAGCGCAAACAAACCCACTTTCTTCAATGTTTTCGGGCCTTTTTCAGATCGAACCTCGCGAAATCTACCGCAAGTTATCTGGGTATCGCGGGAAAATTACCAAACGAAGCCAAATGATCG
>DATGKG010000522.1:0-10915 GCA_035294805.1 Binataceae bacterium (SeqCode)
GATGCCGCGATCGCGTCGCAGCGCGTAGCGTTCGGAACCTCGGGTCATCGCGGATCGGCCTTCGAGCGCGCGTTCAACGAGGCGCACATCCTCGCGATCACGCAGGCGATCTGCACGTACCGCCACGAACACAACATCGATGGCCCGCTCTTTCTCGGCATGGATACGCATGCGCTATCAGAGCCCGCGTTCGCGTCCGCGCTGGAAGTGCTCGCGGCCAACGATGTCACGGTGATGATCGATCGCGAGCGCGGCTACACGCCGACACCCGTCATCTCCCACGCAATTCTGATGTACAACCGCGGGCGCAAGAGCGGACTCGCCGACGGAATCGTCATCACGCCGTCGCATAATCCTCCGGCGGATGGCGGCTTCAAGTACAACCCGCCCAGCGGCGGTCCGGCCGACACCAACGTCACCGGCGCGATCGAGAAATCCGCCAACGCGATCCTCGCCGATGATATGCGCGGCGTGAAGCGCGCTCCGTTCGAGCGCGCGCTGACCGCGTCGAGCACCCATCGCCATGACTATGTGGATGCCTACGTGAGTGATCTCAGCAGCGTCGTCGATATGGACGCGATTCGCGACCGGGGTGTACGCATCGGCATCGATCCGCTGGGCGGTGCGGGCGTCCACTACTGGGCGCCGATCATCGATCGCTATCGCATCAAGGCGACGGTGGTGAACGACGCCGTCGATCCGACCTTTCGTTTCATGAGCGTGGATTGGGACGGCAAGATTCGGATGGATTGCTCCTCGCCCTACGCGATGGCTTCTCTAGTCGGGATGAAGGATGGCTTCGACGTCGCATTCGCCAACGATACCGACAACGATCGCCACGGCATCGTGACGCCGAGCGCGGGCCTGATGAATCCCAACCACTATCTCGCAGTAGCAATTTCCTACTTGTTCAAGAATCGCACCGGATGGTCAAAGAACGCCGCGGTCGGCAAGACCGTCGTCAGCAGCAGCATGATCGATCGCGTGACCGCCTCGATGGGCCGCAAGCTGGTCGAGGTTCCGGTCGGCTTCAAATGGTTTGTCGACGGGCTGATCGATGGCTCTATCGGCTTCGGCGGCGAGGAGAGCGCGGGCGCATCGTTCCTGCGCCGCGACGGATCGGTGTGGACGACCGATAAGGACGGTATCGTACCCGGATTGCTGGCGGCGGAAATCACTGCGCAGAGCGGGCGCGATCCCGGCGCGCTTTATAAGGACCTGACGCGCGAGTTCGGCGCGCCGAACTATGAACGCATCGATGCGCCTGCGACCGTCGAGCAGAAAAAAATCCTCGCGAAGCTATCGCCGGATCAGATTCAAGCGAAGGACCTCGCAGGCGAAAAAATCCTCGCGAAGATAACCAATGCGCCGGGCAATGGCGCACCGATCGGCGGGTTGAAGGTCATCACGGAGAATGGATGGTTCGCGGCGCGCCCGTCTGGCACCGAAGAGGTGTATAAGATTTACGCCGAAAGTTTCAAAGGCGCGGATCATCTGAAGCGCATTCAGGAAGAGGCGCAGGCGCTGATCGCAAAAGCCTTCGCAGCAAACTAGAGGAGAATCATCATGAGCTACAACGGCGGATGCCACTGCGGAAAAATCGCGTTCGAGGTCGATGGCAAAATCGATTCGCTCGCCGAGTGCAACTGCACGATTTGCAGCAAGCACGGCTACCTTCATTGGTTCGTCGGCAACGACAAACTGCATCTGAAGACGCCGCAAGCGAACGTCGGCACCTATACTTTCCGCACCGGCAAGTACCAGCATCACTTCTGTCCGAGCTGCGGATGCGCGCCTTACATCACCTCGGATGAAGGCACATCGGTCAACGTGCGATGTCTCGAAGGCGTCGATCCGTCGGCCTACAAGATGACGCATTTCGACGGCGCGAGCTTGTAGAGCTCACGCGTGGGTGGTTCAGGGTGATGGCCATACGACGCCTCCCTCGAGTGCGACGTGATTAGCGGGCGGCCCGATGAGAATCGAATCGAACTTCGTCTCCTCAAGCTGGCCGCGCGCCACCAGCTTGCGCCATAGATGCGTCGGGTCGGCGCTGAAAACCAGCTCCGCGTCCGGCGGCACGATGTACCACGCTTCGCGCATCAGTTCCGACTGCAACTGATCCTCGAGCCACTGCGCCCGTCCGAGGAAGATGCGCAGGTTGGCAGGCGCGGTGTGATCCTTGAGAATCTGCGCGATGGTATCCGCATCGGTGCTGACGTAGACATCCTCGAAAAGCTGAACCGCGTGCCCGGGCGGATGGTTGGTGCGCAGCGCGATGGTGGGGCGGCCGTTGTCGACCGGGCCGCCATAGTAGGCGCTGCTCGGGTCGTCTTTGAGCGCGGGAAAATGCGGAAACACCTCCTGCGCGGACGTGCCGGTAGGCTCGTTGATGATGACGCCGGCGAGCAACGGCGCCTGAATCGTCGGCACCATCATGATGACGGACTCGCGAAAAATCGGGTCGCGCATCTCGGGACTGGCGACAAGGAAGTACGGCTTGGCGTCGGTCGCATAGGCCGCGCGCGAGCTAGCTGCGGTCATCAGCGCTGACCAGCACAAAATTATCGCGATCGATCGCCGCATCGAATCGATCCGTAAGAGGTCGCGGCGCGCGCGTCAAGCAGCGCAATTCATATCGCGAGGCGCCAAATGGAAGAGGGCGCGACATCTCGCGCCCTCTTCATGATGACGTGCGATTTCCTATTTTACGGTTCCCGTCAGCGTCACCGGTGCCGAACCCGGATTCGAACCGTACGTGTAGTCGAAGTTCAGGCTCCCGGGCATCGATTGCTTCAACGTCGAGCCCGAAGGCGGGGAAAATTCCAGCGAGATCGCGCAGCGGCCGTGCGGCGCCAGCGTAGCGCCGGAGCAGGTATCGATGGTCGGCGTATATGGCCCGGTCAGTGCCGCAGTGCTCAAGACCACGGTCGCTGTCGCGCTGGGATTCATGATGCTCACGGGTTTGGCTCTGCCCAACGATCCGGGCGCCACCGGAGCGAACACCACCGTCGCCGGCTTGCGGAGTGCGACCGCGGTGCCATTACCCGAAAGGCTCACGGACGCGTTGTTGGCGCCGTTGTATGAAATCGTGAGCGCACCCGATGCGCTGCCGGGCGCGCTGGGTGTGAACTCCAACGATACCGTGCACGACTTCTTCGTAACGATGGTTTGTCCCGAGCAAAGATCGCTGCCGGGAACGATCACGAATCCGGTCGGCACCGTCAGGGTTCCAATCATCGCGTTCACCGCACCCTTGTTTATGATAGTCACGCGATGCGCCCTGCTGGTCCCGGTCGCATCGACGTTGCCGAAGTTGACGGTCGCGGGTGTCGGCGTCAGCGTAGTGGTTGCGGGCGGCAGATTGGCTTTCGCTGCCGAAGCGAATACTTCGAAATCGATCGAGCCCCATCCAGTGTCCTCGTCGTATCCGGTTCCCGCGTTGAACCCGATCACACCGGCGAAGTTGTTGTTACCCAGAGTGACATCATGAAATCCGTTGTCGGGGCCCGATGGCGCATACTGCGCATCGGCCAAGCTGTAGAGGACTTTGTTGAATTGGCCCAGACGTCCGACCTGCTGATCGAGAACCTCGACCATGCCAGCCATCATCGGCGAGGAGAGGCTGGTCCCGCCGATGCAACAGACGACGCCGGTCGGCCCGAGGACAGAATCGCCGAGGAACACGCCGGGTAGCGACGGACTCGCGATCAGCGCGAGGTCGGGAACGTCGCGATTCACGTCGGCAGGCACGCCCGGCCCTGTCTGATATGAAGGCTTGGAAAAGACGCCGCTGACGCCGCCACCAGTCGCGCCATTATCGGAGTTCCACGCCTGTTCCTGGGAATATCCGATGTCATTGCCACTCTGATTGAACTGCGCGAAGGTCTCGGTGCCGCCGACAGAAGTGACGTTGGGGTCAGCCGACATCTCGTTAATGCCCCGCGCGTCGATAGTATTGCATTCGCTGTTGAGCTCGGCCGCGCCCTCGTCGCCGGACGAAACGAAAACCGATTGGCCCTGCGCCACGGCCTTCTGGAAGAGCGGATCGAGCACTCCGGTGAATTCCGAACTCGGCGCTCCGCAGTACGAGAAGCTGATGCTGATGGTGGCGCACTTGTTGGCCTTGACTGCGCTGCCGATGCCAAGGGCGAGTGGATCGGCGGCCGTGGGCGCGGCGATGTAGAGCGTCTCCGTCGCGTTGGGCGCCATCGAGTGCGACCACTCGACGTCCAGCTCGGCTTCGATTTCGCTGTTGTCGTGGGTCTGGCCGGGATTCTTGCCCACCACGGTTTGCGTGAGTTTGGTCGCGGGCAGACCGAACTGCTTGTCGAATGCTGCGAGCGCGGCGGGAGCAACCTCGGATACGCCGATCAGCCCGATGCATGAGCCGCTTCCGTCGCTGCCGGACTGCACCGTTTCATCATAGAAAGTGTGCATGTCCTGCGGACCGAAGGCATCGAAATCGCCACCGGAGAAAAGCGGCGTTACGCTTGGCGGCTGCGATGCGGCATCAGCTGCGTTAGCACCGTTGAACGAGAAAATCTGCGACTTTAATGCGCCGAGCGCGGAGGGCACCGGCGGCGTCAGATGCAGTCCGGCGGGCCGGATGCGCATCATATTGTCCAATCCTCGGATCGAGGCGATCACGCCGGCGAACTCGGCCGGAATTGTCGGATCCTCGACGTTGGCGTATGTGCTGCCATCGCCGAAGCTCGCGATGCGCACCGCGAAACTGCGCTGCGCCTGCGCGACATTGCCGCTAAATTCGATATGCCCGTCGGAGGCCGACTCGATGGTGAATCCTTCGCTTACGAGCCATGCCAGCACCGCATTCACATCCGACGGACGCGGACCAAAGCGCTCGTCGAATTCGCCGGTCTTGAGCCATTGATGATACTGCGGCGAGGACGGATCATGCTGCGCCGCAATCAGCGCCTGAAGTTCGGCCGTGTTGCGCAGGTTGAAGCGGATATCCATCGTCAACGGCTGCGCGGGATCCGCGTTGCCGAGCGCGCTATGTGTCTCTACCGCCGCCGGATGATTCCCGGCAAGAATGGCGGCATTCGCGCCATGGACGGCGCTAAGGTTGAAGATGACCAGAGCCGCGGCGACCAACGCCCGCAGCAGCATCGAACGCTTCATTCGACCCTCCCCTTTATGCTGCTCAAGCCGCAGGCGTCGTCGCGCGGACAGACCAAATTGACCAGCCGCGGCGCCTTCGGTGAAAGCAGCCTTCGCTAATAATGATAACGTGAGCGCCAAGACGAGCGAAGTACCTATATGTATAGTTTCGCGTCTTTTTGTAAGCTCATGAAGAGCCTTGGTTCGCCGGTTGCCGCTGGGTTATCGGACCCGCCCCGAAAGCGCGATGCTCGGCACCGTCCCCGGATTCGAGCCATAGGTAAAACTGAGGCTCAACGTCCCCATAAGCGTGCTCTTCGAAGTTGAGCCAATTGGCGGCGCGAATTGCAGTCCGATCGCACATCGTCCGCGCGGCCCGATGGATTGATTGGAACAAGTGTCGCTCGCGAGGTTAAAGTCCCCGACGATCGTGGGCATGGCGCCCATCGTCACCGTCGCCGTCCGGCTTTCGTTGGTGATGAGGACTGATTTCGTGACGCTGGTGGCCCCGGCTGCTACCACAGGAAAGGCGAACCGCGCTGGACCCTTCACTGATACCGCAGTCCCATTGCCGGACAGATTGATGGACGCGGGAGCGGCGCCATTGTACGAAACTGACATCGGCCCCGACGACGGCGTTGGCGTAAGCGGCGAGAATTCCACCATCACGGCGCAATTTTTCCTAGCGAGCACGGTCTGATTCGAACAAGCATCGGCAGTTAGCGCGAATCCGGTTGGAACTGTCACCACTCCCAGAGACGCAGCATTCGTGCCCTTATTGATGAACATCGCGCGACGCGGTTTCGACGAGCTACTCGCATCGACATTGCCGAAACTAATTTGCGCTGGCGAACCCGCCAGCGTCGTAGTCAAGACGGGAGTCGGCGTGAAGGTCGCGGTTGCTGTCATCGTCGCGGTGGCAGTCGGGGTACCGGTCGCCGCGATAGTCATCGTCGCAGTCGCAGATGCGGTGGCCGTTGCCGTCGCGGTAGGGGTGGGAAGCGTGCCGGCGAACGCGGCCGCGAACGTCTGAACATCGACGCTGCCCCATCCGGTCGCCTGATCGTAGGCGGTCCCGGCGGAAAATCCAGTGACGCCGTTGAAGCTATTGTCGCCCGAAGTTATGTCGTGAAATCCGTTGGGCGTCGCCGAGACGCCATATTGCTGATTAGCCAGCTTGTAGAGATTTGTATTGATCGATCCCAACGGGCCGACTTGCGATTCAATATCCTTCGCGATCCCGGCCCAAATCGGCGCCGCGAGGCTGGTTCCTCCTTCGCAACAATTGATAATGCCTATCCCGCCGCTATCATCGCCGTAAAATACGCGCGGAAAACCGCTGAGCATCGCGACATCGGGAATGTAGCGATGATTATCGCCAGGGACACCGGGCCCGGTCTGATAACTCGGCTTAGTGAAATCCCCGCTGGCGCCGCCACCGGTTGCGCCGCTACCACCGTGTCCGGACTCAGCATCGTTCCATACGCTCTCGGTGGCGTATCCCTGCGCGACATCGTTCTGATCGTAATCGGGACTGAGAATCTGTGTTCCGCCAACCGCGGTGACGTTTGGGTCGGCTGCCATCTCGCTGACCATTTGGCTGGAGCCCGCGACGCAATGTCCTCCTGAGGCCACACTGCCCGCCGCGCCATGGTCTCCGGTCGAAATAAATACCGATTGCCCCTGTCCGGCCGCCTTCACGAACAGGTTGTCCAACGTAGTGGTGTAGAACGTCTTCGTATTTCCGCAGAATTCGAAGCTGATGCTGATGACCTTGCAGACGTCGTCGTTGACTGCCTGCGTGATGTTACTTTGCAAGTCGCTACTAAGATAAAAGTGCGTCGGCGCGCCGGGCGCGATGACGTGCGACCATTCCAGGTCGATCTCGGCCTCCGCTTCGTTGCCACCACCGGTCCGGCCCGGATTAGTGCCGCCCACGATGACTCTAGTCACATTGAACGCGGGCAGATCGCTGAATTGATTGCTGAACGCGGTGAGCGCGCCGTCCAGGTAATCCGAAATGCCGACGATCGCGATGCAATCGCCGCTTCCGATGGTTGAACTCGATGAAACATCATAGGTGTTGCGCATGTCGACGTCGCCGTACGAGAGCCCATCGTTGATCACGACATCGGGTTGCGCGGACGCAAGCGCTGACACTCCCCCCGTCACCTTCGAAAGCGCCTCGGCGCGCGTAAGTTTATGCGACGACGGCGCGACGATGTGGGGCTTGGTCGGTCCGCGCGTCACCGGATCAAAGTGCGTGAGGTTGTCGAGCCCTTCGATGTTGCCGATCAGCGATGCGAATCGCGCGGGCACCACTGGATCTTCCATATTCGAATAATCCGACGCGCTCAGCTTCAGGATATGAACGGCGAAGGTCCGCTCAGCCTGCGCCACCATGCCGGTGAATTGCACCGAATCCGACGCCGACGTGACGCTGAATCCTTCCCCGCGCAGCCAATCTGCGACAGCATCGATATCGGACTTCAGCGGACCAAATTTCCGATCGAACTCGCCGCGTTGGAGAAATTTTCGATACTGCGCGGAGCGCGGATTCTGCACGTCTGCGAGGAACCGATCGAGCCGGCGCTGGTTGCGCAGCTTCAGATGAATCGTCATCGCGAGCGGATGGGCTTCATCCATGTTGCCCATGACCGCACGATGCTCGGCATCGATCGGATGGTTGCCGGACAGGCGCGCGGCCGAGTCGGCGTAGACCGAAGAAAGCGAAGCACACACGAGCGCAGTCAAAACCGCGAGCGCGACAGCGTACCGCCCCATGTTCCAAGCCTCCCCAAAAGTCGTGCGAGTGCGGCGGTGCGCAGAAGTCAACTTGAGCTAAGCAGGCCGCGTCTGCGTCACGTCGCATCAATAACGACGTAACAACATACTAGGGACATAGGAGATGGCATAGCGCAAGTGAGATTCGGGAGAGGGGCCCGAAGCATCGCCACGATATCCCGCACCGTAGGGGCGTCCTTGCGACGGCTCGTCGAATCCTGATCCGCGAGCGATCCTTCCTACCGATAGGGCACCGGATGCTGCTTCTCGTAGGCCTCGATCATACTCGCATGCTCCAGCGTCAGCGCGACATCATCGAGTCCCTCGAGTAGTACGCGCTTGGAATGCGCGGCGATCTCGAAATGCGCTGACCATCCGGCCTCGTCGGATACTTTTTGTGCGGCGAGATCTACCGAAAGTTTGTAGCCGGGATGCTTCGCGATCGATTGGAAAATCGCATCGACCTCCTCAGGCTTGAGGATGATCGTCACCAGTCCATTCTTGCCGCAGTTATTGAAGAAGATATCCGCGAACGACGGCGCGATGACGGCGCGGAATCCATAGTCCTGCAGTGCCCACACCGCATGCTCACGCGAGCTGCCCGAACCGAAGTTGGCGCGCGCGACCAAAATCTCCGCGCCTTTGTATTGCGGATGGTTGAGCACGAAGGTGGGATTGTCCTTGCCCTCGGGCGTGAAGCGCCAATCGAAAAAGAGGCCGCGCCCGAGTCCGCTGCGCACCACCGCCTTGAGGAACTGCTTCGGGATGATCTGGTCGGTATCGACATTAGAGCGATCGAGCGGCGCGACCAGTCCGGTGAAATTCGTAAACGGCTTCATCTTAATGATTCCCCCAGTTGCGGATATCGACAAAATGCCCTGCGATCGCCGCCGCGGCCGCCATCTCGGGGCCAACCAGATGCGTGCGTCCGCCCTTGCCCTGACGCCCTTCGAAATTGCGATTGGAGGTGCTCGCGCATCGTTCGCCCGGCTTCAGGATGTCGGGATTCATGCCGAGGCACATGCTGCATCCGGATTCGCGCCATTCGAAACCGGCGTCGATGAAAATTTTGTCGAGCCCCATCTTCTCGGCTTCGAGCTTGACGTGCTGCGAACCCGGCACCACCATCGCGTGCACGCTCTTCGCGACCCTGCGCCCTTTGACGACCTTGGCGGCGTTGGCTAAATCGCTCACCCGCGAATTGGTGCACGATCCGATGAACACCCGATCGATGTTGATGTCCTCGATCTTCGTGCCGGGCTTGAGCGCCATGTATTCGAGCGCGGCCGCCACCGACTTGCGCGCGCTTTCATCTTTCATCGCAGCGGGATCGGGAACTTTACCCGTAACCTCGACCACCATGCCGGGGTTGGTGCCCCACGTGACTTGCGGCGCGATATCTTTCGCATCGATGCGCAACTCGCGATCGAACTTCGCGCCGTCGTCGGTCTTGAACTCGAGCCATCGCGCGGCAGCCTTGTCGAAATCGGCGCCCTTGGGCACATACTTGCGCCCGCGCAGATACTCGATGGTCTTCTGATCGGCCGCGACCATGCCCGCGCGCGCCCCCGCTTCGATCGACATGTTGCATACGGTCATGCGCTCTTCCATCGAGAGCGCCGCAACCGCGCTGCCGCGATATTCGACCGCGCATCCGGTGGCGCCGTCGGTGCCGATGCGTCCGATGATCGCGAGGATCATGTCTTTCGCCGAAACGCCCGGCAGCAGTTTGCCATCGACAGAAATCGAAAACGTCATCGGCTTCACCTGCCACAGGCATTGCGTCGCCAGCACGTGCTCGACTTCGCTGGTACCGATGCCGAATGCGAGCGCTCCCATCGCGCCATGCGTCGCGGTGTGGCTGTCGCCGCATACGATCGTCATGCCCGGCTGCGTGAGGCCCAACTCGGGGCCGATCACATGCACGATCCCCTGATCGGGCGATGCAAGGTCGAATAGCTCCAGGCCGAACTCGCGGCAATTTTTCTTCATCATCTCGACTTGCAGCGCCGAGTCGGGATCGGCGATCGGCCGATCCCGATCGATGGTCGGGATGTTGTGGTCGAGCGTCGCGAAGGTGCGCCCGGGCGCGTGAACTTTGCGCCCCGCCACGCGCATCGCCTCGAACGCCTGCGGCGAGGTGACCTCGTGAATCAGATGGAGATCGATGTAGAGCAGCGCGGGCTGCCCGGCCTTCTCCATCACGACGTGTTCCTGCCAGATTTTTTCGAACAGTGTCAGGGCCATGATTGTTACTCCCCTGCTGAATTTGCGAGCGCGCCGTCGCGGCGGTTTTCGCCGCGCGAGTAATCCTCGATCGCGCGCACCAGCTTGCGCGCGAATTCGGCGAACGATTCGATTTCCGCCGCGTCCTGCGTCATCCAGACCGATTCAATCGCGGCCTCGCGGCTGCGCTTCAAGTCCGCCAGAGCGCGCTCGCCCGCCTCGGTGAGCCGGTACTCGCGATTGCGGCCGTCATTTTGCGAAATCGCGACCGAGACGAGGCCCGCATCGAGCAGTTGGCGCAGAGTGCGCGAAACCGCGGCCGCGGAGCTCTCACGCCGGCGCGCGAACATCGAGGGCATGAAGCGTCGCGAGCCGATTTCCTCCATCACGCGCCATTGCTCGACCGTGACGCCGGCCTCGGACGCAAGCGTATCGCGCCTGCGCTCGAAGACATCCACCAGCATCGCGAGTTGCTCGATCGCCTCATGGATGCGGCGCGTTTTGGAAATCGGAGCAGCCGGACGTTTCGAAGCTACTTTCACCGCGAAGATTATTAACTTAGGTTAAGTATTTGTCAAACCTGCAGAAACCGGTACGACATTGTTGGTGGATGCGGAGGTGCGAACGGTGATGGAGTCGGACAAACCGCGCGGCCCGGAATCTCCTCAAAACGAAACTGAATCCAATCGCGACGCCATGCGATGCGACGCGTGCGGTGCCCCGATGAAACCGATGGGGCATTGCAAGTATTGGTGCCTCCGATGCGGCTTCCTGCGCACCT
>DATGKG010000523.1:0-2874 GCA_035294805.1 Binataceae bacterium (SeqCode)
CACCTCGCGCCGCTGGGCGGTCGGCGCCTCGCGCCGCTGGGGAGGTGGCGCAGGAGGCGGTGCCGTCACGCCGCTGGTCGCGGCGCCATCGGTACGGCGCGAGACGCGCACCCGCGCATCGCGCGCGCCGAGCCCGAGCACGCCGGCGCGTGGAGTCGCGAGCACCTCGATAACAACATCGTCCTGAGCGGCGCCGAGTTGCGCGAGCGCCTCGGAAATAGCTTGTTCGACCGTGGAGGATGAAACTTCAATTGAATCGTTATTGCTCATGATGCAGGAGCGGCCTGTTTGAATTCGCGATTGAGAACGAACTGCTGGATCACTCCGAGCACGTTGGATGCGAAGTAGTATAGCGACAGCCCAGCCGGAAAGTTAACGAAGAAAATAGTGAAGATGATAGGCGACAGCATCATCATGCGCTGCTGATTGGGGTCCGGCTGGGTCGGCGTCATCGCCTGCTGAAAATATGCGCTCACCCCCATCAGCAACACCAGCACCGGAATGCCCTGGCAGTGCATGATGGGCAATTTCGGGAATCCCGCGATCGGAAAGCAGTCGGGCGCCGACAGATCCTTCATCCAGAGCATGAACGGCGCGTGGCGCAGGTCGACCGCGTTTAGCAGCGCTTCGTACAGTCCGATGAAGACCGGCAACTGGATGATCATAGGCGCGCATCCGCCGACCGGATTGACGTGATTGCGCTTGTACAGATCGACCATCTCCTTGTTGAGGCGCTCCGAGTCGTCCTTGAATTGCGCGCGCAAACGTTCCATTTGCGGCTGCAGGCGCTGCATGCGGATCATCGAGCGCTGGCCGCGAATCGACATCGGCAGCATCAGGATGCGCAGCGCGAGCGTCATCAGGATTATGTCCCATCCCCAGTTCGGCACGAACATATGAAAAATCTTCAGGATGCGCAGGAAGGGCAACGCCAGGATACTGGACCAGCCGAAGTTAATTGATTTGGTAAGCGTCGGGCTGACCGCCTCCAGCGCTTCCAATTTCTTCGGCCCCATGTAGACCCGCGTCGTGATGCTCGAAGCGCCGGGGAAGATCAGCCGTGCACTGGCCTCAGTGCCCAGGAACTCCATCGAGAGCGTACCGACCGCGGGACTCTCGGGCATAAAAGAATTCAGGAAGTAACGGTCGCCGAAGCCCACGAACCGGAGCTGTCCGGATACCGGCGCGACGCCCTTCTTGAGCGACTTCTCGTTTTCGTTCAGCACTTTATCGGCGACGTCGGCCTGCAGCGCCGGGATGTCATAGTATCCCTCGCCACGCTCAGTCAGCGGCGCCATCATCGCAAGGGCGATACTCGCCGGAGGCTTTGGCGCATTGACGCTCACCTGCATGCCGAATGCGTACTTGTCACCGGTGAAGCTGAAATTTTTCTCGATAATTGTGCCGTCTGCCGTCTTGGCAGAGAGGGCGATCGTTCCCTGCCGGCTGTCGCTCAGCTCGATACGGTCCGGCATGTTGGTGGCATAGTCGAGATCGCGATCGTCGGCCGGCTTGCCGTTCTCATCGAGAATCACGCCGAGTGGAAGCTCATCGGTGCCGGTCGCCCACACCATCTCATAGGGCGGACTGTCGGCCGATGCCATTTGACGATACTGCTTGAGCCGCAACGACTTGAGCCGCCCGCCATGTGTAGTGAAGGTCGCGTGGTAGAGGGTCGTGTCGACCTCGATAAGCTTTTCTGCCGCGTGCGAGGCAGGCGGCAACGCGTCGGCGATCGGAGGCATAACGACAGGAACCACAGGCGCCGCGGTCGCGGCGGGATTTCCATTCGCGGCGGTCATCGGTCCCGAGGCCGTCGCATTCGGCGCCGGCTCGCCCGGTTTCGGCGGCGGATAGAACCGCTTCAGCACCAGCTCCTGGTACGCGAAGACTAATCCCAGCGAGAGGAGGATTGCGAGCAGCAGCCTACTGGTGTCCAAGCGATTCCTTCCTCTACGAGTTTCTCGCGATCATTCGTGTCTGGCGCGTCCGGCGCGCGCAGGCACCGGATCGTGCCCGTGGCCACCCAGCGGATGGCATCGCGCGAGCCGCCGCGCCGCCATCGCACTCCCGCGCATTACCCCGTATGCCTCGATCGCTTCGCGCGCATATTCCGAGCAGCTCGGCTCGAAGCGGCACGCTGGTCCATAGAAGCCCATCAGCATCGGCGACAGGATCGCGCGATAGAGCCGGAGCATTGCTAGAGCGAATTTAGATGGGACGTTCATATGCGTTGCGAGATCGCGCGGATCATCGCGTTGAGTTCGCCACCGATCGCATCCGAGGTCAACCCGCCGGCGCCCGCCCTTGCGATGACGACCACCGAGACTCCCTCGGGCAGCATCGCGCGCAGCCTCATTCGATATGCCTCGCGCACACGGCGCTTGATCGCATTTCGAACCACCGCGATGCCGACGCGCTTCGAGACAGTGACCCCGAGGCGCGATGTTTCATCGCCGCGCATGCGCCCTGCGTACATCACGAAGTGAGCGCTCTCGGCGCGCGCGCCGTGGCGTTGCAGATAGCGGAACTCGGCACTGTGATGAAGGCGAGCGGCGCGCGCGAAGCTCGCGGGCCCACGCGTACGGGTCAACCGGGCTGCTTGGCCGGGATGTCGATCGCGAGGCGATGGCGTCCTTTGGCGCGCCGGCGTTTGAGCACGTTGCGGCCGCCCGGGGTTGCCATGCGGGCCATGAATCCGTGGGTCCGCTTTCGGCGGCGATTGTGGGGTTGGTAAGTCCTTTTCATCGATGCTGACCAATTTTAGCGATACTCGGGGCCCCTCGTGCGGCCCGGGAATTTAGCGATTAAGCAGGATGATTCTGTATGAAACGAAGTAGCAATGGAACCACACCTGCGCCATCGGAGCAAGCG
>DATGKG010000524.1:0-2892 GCA_035294805.1 Binataceae bacterium (SeqCode)
TCGAAGAGCAGCAGCAGAATTCCATAATCGCGCGCAACGCGCGCTGAATAAGGGCCCTCACCAGGTCGCGACCTACCTCTCCCTTTCGGGAGAGGGTTACTCCGCGACCATCGGAAGCGAATTGAGGCTGCGCACGAAGAACGAGGTCTTGTAGTCAAGCTTCGGATTGCCGTCCAGCGACAGATGCGGGAAACGATTCAGCATCGCGCTGAATGCGACTGCGCCTTCCAGCCGCGCTAGCGGCGCGCCGAGGCAATAGTGAATGCCCTCGCCAAACGAGACGTGATCGTTCTGCTCGCGCGTGATGTCGAAGACATCGGGGTTGGCGAACTTCGCGGGGTCGCGATTGGCCGATCCCAACATCAAGAAGATGCCGCTTCCTTTCTCGATCGCGGTGCCGCCGATTTCGACGTCTTCCTTCGCCGTGCGAAAAACCGACTGCACCGGACTGTCGTAGCGCAGCATTTCCTCGATGGCGCGCTGCATAAACGTAGGGTCCTTGCGCAGAAGGTTCATCTGCTCCGGATGATTCTGCAGCGCGAGCATGCCGTTGGCGATCAGATTGGTGGTGGTCTCAGTGCCAGCGAACAGCAGGATGACGAGGAAGTGCATCAACTCGCTGGCGCCCAACATCTCCTCATCTTCACGGGCCGAAACCAGGGAACTCATCAGGTCGGCGCCCGGATGACGCCGGCGCCGTTCGATCTCTTCGGCGAAGTACCCGCGCATCTCGACCAGATTGGCGCGCACCGAATCCGCGACCGGCGTGCCCGGCGGCAGAGTGGTCAATTCGATCAGCGTATCGGACCAGCGCTTGAAGGTTTCCCAGCGCTCGCCCGGGATGCCCAAAATACTGGCGATGATGCGGACCGGAAGCGGAAGCGCGAAGTCCGCGACGAGGTCGAAATTGCGTTTGCGCGCGACTTCATCGAGCAGCGTCGCGGTGAGCGCACGCACCCGCGGCTCCAGCTCGCGAATCGCGCGTGGGCTGAAATCGCGGCTGACCAGCTTGCGCATCCGCGTATGGCCCGGAGGATCGGAGCTGATGAGGCTGGGCGCGTCGCCGAACACCTCGGCGGTCTCGATCGTCATCCGGTTGCGCACCGGTGCGCTGGAAAAGCGAACCTGATCATGCAGCGTCGCTAACACATCGTCATAGCGCGAGAGGACCGCGACCGGGATAAAGAATCGCAGCACCGGCGGCGGGCTGAGCCGCAACGGCGAATAGAACGAATAGGGATTACGCCGAAAATTTTCATCCCACGGATTGAATGACAGCCCCGCATTGGCGGCCTGTTCGGCCATTGCACTCATCAGATTGCCCCCCGCGATCCATATCGGCTTTCATCTCTTGAGCCAAGGATTTCACGTGCCGTTTTCTTCAAGTCTTCCAGTGAACGAACGAGGTCGGGCGGATCCGGCTCATTGGAGTCGAGCAGCGCACGCTCCAGCGCCATCGATTCGAGTTTCCCAAACGCAATCTCGACCACCCGCGCGACCTTCTCCGCGCGATCGGGCGGAGTAAATCCATCCTCGAGGAATTTTGCAAACGCCTTGCGGACGCCGCTTGACAGCCGGCGATTGGTCTCGCGCACCGCGCCGCGCAGGATCGGTTCGGTGCGGCTTGCGATGAGCAGCTCCAGCCACGCATAGAAGCTGGGGCCGCGAAACGCCGCCCACATCAGATCGATCAGCGTCTCGAGGCGGAACTCGATCGCGCCGAGCGGAAGTTCTTCGAAGGCATAGTCGAGTTCGGCCAGCCTCCGCTCGCATATGTGCTCCAGCGCGCCGATCACCAGCTCTTCCTTATGGCGGAAGTGATGGACCTGGGCGCCGCGCGAGACCCCGGCGCGGCCGGCGATTTCGGTGGTCGTGGTGCCGGTATAACCCCGCTCGCTAAGGCATGCGACCGCGGCTTCGAGCAGCCGGCGGCGCGTTTGGGCGCTGCGTTCCTCCTGCAAACTACTTCGCGACATAAAATCCGTCATTAAGTTTTATGACATACCGTACTGAATGTTGCAAACAGGCGAGAATGTCTACAGACAGGCTAATACGGCGGGAGGTGCGAGGCCAGTGGCGATCGGTCTTATATCAGGCTAAATCGCGTTATTTCCCGTTAAAATTCGGCCGGCGCTTCTCCAGGAACGCCTTCACTCCCTCGCGATAGTCCTCGCTATCGAAGCATCGGGCGACGAGCGCCGCGACTGTTTTGCCGTCGCGATGCTCGGGGTCCTTGAGCGATTCGCGAACCGCGGCTTTCGCCGCCATCATCGTGAGCGGCGCGTTGCTGGACATCTTGGTGGCGTAGTCGCGCACGGTTTCCTCGAGTTGCGCGCCATCGACCACCCGATTGACGAGGCCCATCGCGTACGCCTCTTCAGCGTCGAACAGTCGCGCCGACAGCAGGATGTCGCGGGCGCGCGCGGGACCGACCACATTGATGAGGGCGTTGACGCCGTCGAGCGGATAGGCGAGGCCGAGCCGCGCGGCCGGAATGCCGAAGCGGGTGCCGCGCGCCGCGATGCGCACGTCACATGACAGTCCGACCTGGAGACCTCCACCGATGCACACGCCCGAGAGCATTCCGATCACCGGCTTGGGCGATTCGAGCATCGCGCTGATTGCGGCGCCGGGCGCGTCGCGATAGGCGCGCGCCTGTTCGGCATTGGCGCGCATCGAGGGAAATTCCGAAATGTCGGCGCCCGCGATGAACGCCTCGGGCGTCGCGCCGCGCATGATGATGACGCGTACCTCGGGGTCGGCATCGAGATCCTTCATGCCCTCGGCGATGCGCTGCCAACTGCGCAGGTTGAGCGCGTTGCGGACCTCGGGACGGTTGAGAATCAGCCATCCGAGCGGAGCTTCATGCTTAACGATTAGCGGATCGCGGGT
>DATGKG010000525.1:0-4874 GCA_035294805.1 Binataceae bacterium (SeqCode)
TCCATTGAACCTCGCGTACAAGAGCGCGCGCAGCGTCGCATCGATGCTCCTCGTTGTCGGCGGGTTGGCACGCGCGATCATCTTCGCGCCCGAACAGTCGATGTCCCGGGGCGTGCGAGGCGAATCGACCAGCCCGATCGCGCTTCGAAGGTCGCCGCCAATCGCACCGGCGATGCGGCACGCGAGCGAATCCGCAACCGTACGCGTCACGTCCGCGAGCGGTATGCGATGATACGACAGTATCGCCCGATCGCCGGGCAGGCTCGCGAGGTCGAGAAAGTCCTCGCCCACATCGATACCGATGATCGACGCCGCTCTCGCGACGACGATGCGGCGCCGCGTGCATCTATCCGGTTTGACTCGCAGCGCGTCGATGTCCATAAATTGACCTTAAGATGATGTTCAATCCCGGCAACCGCAACGACGGCGATAATCGACGCTCAAGCGTCTGCGCCCCTATGCCGGTGCCGTGATCGAATAAATTAGCAAAACCGGTTACCAGGAGAGGCCGCAGGCGTACCAGCTTGCGGCCTCTTTCTTTTTGCCGGCACAGGAGGCTCGGATGAAACGGCAATTGATTACGGAGCTGGATCGAACGCAAGCTGGCGCGATCGTTCTCAAGGGATGGATTCGGCGGATTCGCGAAACCAAGTCGACCACGTTCATCGTGTTGCAGGACTGTTCCGGAATCATCCAGCTTGTCGCAAATCCCGCCGATGTGAAGAGTCTCGGCTTGCGCGCGGAATCTGCGGTCGCGATAACCGGCACCCCGCGCATCGACGAGCGCGCGCCCGGCGGCATCGAGGTAGATTGCCATTCGATCGAGGTTCTCAATCCCGCGGCCGAGGTGCTTCCGTTCACCTCGATATCGCGGCTTGATGAGATTTCACCCGAGCTCGCGATAAGTCACCGGCCGCTCGCGCTTCGCACCGATCGCGGCGGCGCGATTTTCCGTATCGAGGCGGCGCTGGCCGAGGAGTTCCGCGCGGCCTTGCGGCGGCGCAACTTCACGGAAATCTTCACTTCGAAAATCGTGGCGAGCGCGACCGAGGGCGGCACCAACCTGTTCGCGATCAAGTACTTCGACCGCGCGGCCTATCTTGCGCAGAGCCCGCAATTCTACAAGGAGCATGCCGTCGCCGGCCTGGAGCGCGTGTTCGAGACCGGCCATGTGTATCGCGCCGAGCCGCACGCGTCGTCGCGGCATCTGTGCGAATACCTCTCGCTCGACCTCGAACTGGGCTTCATCGATGGCCTCGGCGGCATCATCGAATTGGAGCGCGAGGTATTGACGGAGGTGTTCGCCGCGATTCGCGAGCGCTATGCGAATCAGCTCGCACAGTTCGACTCATATTTGCCATCGCTCGAGGCGGCGTCGACCTGGACGTTCGACGAATGCCTCGATCGGCTTCGCAATGCGCATGGACGCTCCGATCTGGTCGACGATCTCGATCCGATGGCGGAGCGGCAGCTTTGCGAAATTGCCAAGCATGAGACCGATATCGCGGCGATCTTCGTGACCGAGTTTCCGCTCAGCAGCCGTCCGTTCTACACGCATCCAGCGCGCGACGGCGTCCATGGCGCGGGTTTCGATCTGCTTCTGCGCGGCCTCGAAGTCACGACCGGCGGGCAGCGACTCCATCGGCGCGCGGACCTCGAAGCGGCGCTGAATAGGCGCGGCATCGCGAGCGCGCCGTTCCAGTCGCATCTGAAGATGTTCGACCTCGGGATGCCGCCGCATGGTGGACTCGCGATCGGTCTGGAGCGCCTCACCTGCCAGGTGCTCGGATTGAAAAATATTCGCGAGGCCACGCTCTATCCGCGCGATCTCAATCGACTGGAGCCTTGAACAGCAGCGCGAGCCTGCGGCGGAGGTCGGTGCGCCCAAGGAGGTCGACGCTGTCGGCGAGCTGATCCACGCCGCCGATGAGGCCGACGGTGTCGCGAATCTCCGCCAGTTCTGAATCTGCGATCAACGCGGCGGTAGCGTTGGCAAAGCGCTCCGCATCGAGCACGAGATAAGGGCGCGCGTGGAAATATCGCACCTTAGGATCGAACTCGGGCGAGATTCCGAGCGCGTTGTGCAGCCGCGCCGCGGATTCATACGCGACGCAGAGAAGGCCTTGCCGCTCCTGCCACGAATTCGAACGCAGCGCGCCATCAAGCGAGGGCGTCAGTTCGGCCGCGCATCGGAGACTCGTGAATGCCGTCCCGAGCCATTTGCTGTAGGGCGCGTAACGGCGCTCGAGAAGAAAACACAGTCGCATCAGATCGCGCACGATGCGCGCCGTGATGATGCGCGACCCCATCTCGTCGCCCGCCTCGCCGCATCTTCCGACGAACGGCTCCTCCTGCGCGATGCGCTTCCATCCTGATGCGAGGAGATAGAACCACACCTGGTCCGGATAGTAGGCGAGCTGGGAGCGTCCGCGATTGAGCGTCTCGAGGCCGTCGTGATAGACCGCGCCGTTGGTCACCTCGAGTAGCGCCTGGTCGGACATCAGCAGCCAATCCAGCGCTCGCAGCGTACTGGTCAGCTCGATGCCGAGCTGCACAAACAAAAAGGATGACCACGTATACACATTGACGAGATGGTTGATGTTGCCCGGCTCGCCGATTTCGGCCGCGTGCTCGGCGCCGGAGTAACTGGTCGGATATCCGCGAAACGCCGTCGGCAGCTCTTCGCGCAGTGCGGCGGTGATCAACGGCGCGAAGGTTCGGTAGGTCGCCTCGGGCAGAAAAATCTCCAGCCGCGGACCCCATCCGTGATCGGTCGAGCGGGCCGTATCATAACCGAGCACGTCCGAGCCCGGCCCGAGGAGCGCCGCGCTGTAGCGCAGATTCGGCAAGCGGCGATCGAGGATGGGCCGCACGACCTCCTCGAAAAATAATCCGTTGAGCTGACGTCCGGGAATGAAGTTGGGTTCGGACGCCATGTTATCTCGCGGCCGTCATCGCGGCGCCGCCGTATAGCATCCGATATTCGCGCTGGTTGCCGATCACGCGTTTCACGTACTCACGCGTCTCATGATAGCCGATGTTCTCGACCCATTCGTCGTCGGCGCCGGGAAATTTTTCGTTCCAGCCCATGACCGCATGCTCGCCCGCATTATATGCGGCCACCGCGCGAATTTCGTCGCCATTGAACATCGCAAGAAGCTGCTTCAGATAGACGGTGCCAAGCCGCACGTTGGTATCGGGATCATACAAATCGACCGGCTGCGCGATGGCAAGGCCATTTTCGCGCACCATCCGGCTCGCGGTCGTGGGCAGCAGTTGCATCAACCCGCGCGCATCGGAACTCGAGGTCGCATCGGGATTGAACCAACTCTCCTGCCGCATCAGCGAAACGACGAGGTATGGATCGAGGCCGCCGCCGTTGGTTTTCATCGCGATCAGATCCCAATACGCGCGCGGGTAGCGAATGCGCTCGGCTGCCGGATGGCTCAGTGCGCCGACTTTTTCCATCCTGCTCGCCGCGACAATCGCATCGTAGTAGGCGCCCGCCGACTGAAATCCCGCGAGCACGAAATTGCGCAGCTCGGGATCGGATGCGCCTTGATTCTCAAGTTGCTTTAGCTCGCCGCTCTCCAGATCCTTCAAACCCAACTCGCGCAGGGCTAACACGCGATCGACATGAAACGCGGCGGAACCGGCGGGTGCAGCAAAATTCGGATCGAAGCGCGGATCGGATGCGCTCGCGGCGGGAAGATCCGGCAACTCCGCGCCCACGCGCCGGCGCGCCAGCTCGGGATAGTAGTTGCTGTCAATGCCGGCGGCGCATTGCTCATAGAGCGCGCGGGCTCGGGCCGAGTCGCCGCTCTTTTCGCGCGCGCGCGCCTCCCAGTAGGTAAACATGTCTCGCGCGCCGGGCTCCGTGCCGGGGTGCGCGCGCATCGCCGCGAAGCTGCCGGCCGCCTCCACGTATCGATGCGTCATGTAGTAACTCCACGGCAAGCGAAACCGCGCATCTTCGGCCGATTCGCTCGAGGGATAGCGCGCGATGAGCCGCGCATACTCGCCGCGTGCAGCATCGTATTTCTGGTCCTCTTCGTAGATGCGTCCGATGCGCAACATCGCGCCGGGCGCCAGATGGCTTTGCGGAAATCGCGCGATGAGTTTGGTGAACATCGCGCGTGCGCGGTCGCGATCCTCGCGATGCCAGTAGATCAGAGCGAGCGCTTCGGTCGCGGCAGGCGCCGACGGCCCGGTTGGCGCGATGCGGAGGTATTGCGAGTACGCAGCCTCGGCCTGCTCCGGCTGCGACTTCGATGCTTGCGCTTTCATGAAGATGAATTCCGCGCGAAGTACCGGCGGCGGCGACATCGCGAGGCCGGTCCGGATTTCATTCAGCGCGAGCGAAGACTGTCCTTCCTTCAACAGCAGCACGGCCTCGGCGCGATGATATGCGAGCGAATTGACGTTGGCGACTTCGGGATTCGAAGCGACGATCGAATACGCGAAGCTGCGAGCCTCTGCATCGTGAAGGCCGTGCGGAAAATTTTCGCGCAGCGTCATCAGCTCGCGATAGGAACTGCGCGGATCGCCCGAAGCAGCTTCCGCACGCGCCAAAGCAAGGCGCGCTGCCTGCTCGGTCTTCGCATCGGTAGTCCGCGTAATAGCTCTGGAAGCCGCCGCGGCAGCCTCATGCGCGCGCGTCAGGCGCAAGTAGACCTCGGATAGCGCGACCTCGGCCTCGGGAATCGTCGCGCTTTCGGGATATGAGCGAATCAACTTTTCGAGATTACCCGACGACGCCGCGAGGTCGCCCGCATCGCGCTCGGCGAGCGCGCAAAAGTAAAGCGCGTAGTCGCCGAGGCGCGGAAAGTGATCGGAGGCATAGCCGAGCCGATCGATCGCGGTCGCGAGGTCAT
>DATGKG010000526.1:0-3475 GCA_035294805.1 Binataceae bacterium (SeqCode)
GGAGGCACGACTAAGTACATACTCTTTCGCAATTTTCTTGACAATTCTGAGGTGTATTCCAAGGCTGAAAAGCTTTGGTGCAGACCATAACCAAAATCGCCAAGCGGCTGGGCCAAACGAAGCAGTGGAAGATTCCATGGATAATACCGAGATTTGGCAACGGCGAGCCGTATCAGGACGGAAATCCCATGTTCACGGCGCTGGATTCGTCGCGCCGCCTCGCCATTAACATTATACAGATGCCCTATGCCGCGGAGGGCGAGCCCGACCTAATTCATTGGACGAAAAGCTCGCCGAGGGAGAGCCGGAAGAAGTGGAGGCAATTGTCATCGCATGCGTCCTTAGCGATGAGACCCTCGCGAAGGCGACCGACCTCATGACGAAATGGGCGAAGTACGGATCACTTAATGATTCGGCGCGTCTCGCCAAAGCGCATCGCAAGACCCGCACTCCTGCGCCGCGCCGCCGCGCCTCGCACGCTTGAGAATCTGACCGCCCCCGCATGATAATGCCCGCTCATTGAACGAACGTTTAATGGTTGGGGTTCCACATCATGGGAAAGCCGCTTGAAGGTTTGAAGGTCATCGAGATCGCGCAGGAAATCCAGGGCCCGTTCGCCGGACTTTTTCTCGCCGGACTCGGCGCCGACATCATCAAAATCGAGAACAAGGAAACCGGCGACTTGAGCCGCTGGATGCTCGCCCAACTCATCGGCGGTCCCAACGTCAAGAACGCACAGGTCTCGCACTACTTCATCGCGATGAATCGCGGCAAGCGCAGCATCACGGTGGACTTGAAGAAGCCCGACGGCATCGAGATCGTGCGCCGCCTCGCGAAGACGGCCGACATCGTGCTGACGAATTATCGCCCCGGCGTGCTCGAACGGCTCGGCCTCGGTTTCGAGGACCTCAAGAAACTCAATCCGAAAATCATTTTCGGGCAAGGCAGCTCATGGGGTCCGATTGGCCCGTGGAAGATGCGGCCTAGCCGCGACACTCTCGCGCAGGCTGCCAGCGGTATCATGGCGAAGGGCGGCTTCGCGAATGACCCTCCGCTGCCCGCGCCGATTTTTCTCGCCGATCATTCGGGCGCGCTCAGCCTCGCAGCCGGAATCCTCGCGGCTGTAGTCGCGCGCGATCGCACCGGCGAGGCACAACGGGTCGACGCTTCCATCTACGGCACCATGATCGCAATGCAGGGAATGGAGATAAATTACACTTCGATTACCGACCAGGAGCCCGAGCGGGCGGGCCGTGGGCATCAGTTTCTGCATGGCGTATGGGGCGCCTTTCCAACCAAGGACGGCCACATCTGCATCGCGGGCGTCGACGACAAGCGCTGGCCGGCGTTCTGCAAGATTACCGGCATCGAACATCTGCAGAATGACCCCGAGTACGGCGACAACGTCACGCGCAATTTTCATGGCGATAAGATTCAGGCCGTGCTCGACAAAATCTTCCCGACCAAAACCAGCAAGGAATGGCTCGCGGAACTCAACGATGCCGATGTGCTCGCGACCGAGGTCGTCGATTATCACAACATGCTCAAGAGCGAGCAGGCGCGCATCAACGGATACCTGCTCGAACTCGATCATCCGGTGACCGGCAAGGTGCTCATCAGCGGGCAGCCCGTGACGATCAACGGCGACGTTCCGCAGCAGGCCGAGATGCCGCCTGAGCACGGCCAGCATACCGAGGAGATCCTGCTCGAGGCCGGCTACTCATGGGAGGATATCGCGCGCTTGCAGGAGACCGGCGCAGTATAAAAGGTGGCTACATTCCTTTAGTTCTCCCCTTTGGGGGAGACCGCCGTGAGGGGAGCAGACTGGGAAAATCTTTATTTTCAACAGTCTGCTGATCGCGGCATGGCGTCCGCGTTTTGTCTCTTCTAAAATGCGAGCCTCTTACTGCTGAGAGGTCGCCATGGCATCCGGAACTGATATCGCGGAAATCCACGCGCGCGAGATTCTCGACTCGCGCGGCAATCCAACCATCGAAGTGGACGTGCGGCTCGCCGGCGGCGCGATGGGCCGCGCGGCGGTACCCTCGGGCGCGTCGACGGGAGTGCATGAGGCGCTCGAACTGCGCGATGGCGACGCCAAACGCTACGGGGGCAAGGGCGTGCTCAAAGCGGTCGGCAACGTCAACACGAAAATCGCGGCGGCGCTGCGTGGCTTCGATGCGACTCGGCAGGCCGACCTCGACGCGAAGCTCATCGAGCTCGACGGCACCGAGAACAAGGCCAACCTCGGCGCGAATGCGATGCTCGGCGTGTCGCTCGCGGCGGTACATGCGGCGGCGGCCGCGAAAAATCTTCCACTCTATCGATACCTGAATCCCGACGCGCACATCATGCCGGTTCCGATGATGAACGTTGTCAACGGCGGCAAGCACGCGGACTCTAGCGTCGATATGCAGGAGTTCATGATCGTGCCGGTCGGCGCGACCACGATGGCCGACGCGATCCGGGCGGGCGCGGAAGTTTTTCATGCGCTCGCGGCGGTGCTCAAGAAGCTCGGCCATTCGACCAACGTCGGCGACGAGGGCGGCTTCGCGCCGAATCTGAAGAGCAACGAGGAGCCGATCGAGGTGATCCTCGAGGCGATTTCCAAAGCGGGGTATAAGCCCGGCGCCGATCTCGCGATTGCGCTCGATCCCGCTTCGAGCGAATTTTGCGAGGACGGCAAATACGTCTTCGCGCGGTCGGACAAAAAGCCGCGCAGCTCGTACGACATGGTGAAGTTCTACGCCGACTGGATTTCGCGCTATCCAATCGTATCGATCGAAGACGGCCTCGCCGAGGACGACTGGGCCGGATGGGCGACGCTCACGAAAGAACTCGGCGCGAAGGTGCAGCTCGTCGGCGACGACATTTTCGTCACCAACACCAAACGCCTCGCGCGCGGCATCAAGGAAGGCGTCGCCAATTCGATCCTTATTAAGGTCAATCAGATCGGCACGCTGACTGAGACGCTCGCCACCATCGATATGGCGCGTAAGGCCGGCTACACCTGCGTGATGTCGCATCGCTCGGGCGAGACTGAAGACACCACCATCGCGGACCTCGCGGTCGCAACCGGCGTCGGCCAAATCAAGACCGGCTCGATGAGCCGCAGCGAGCGCATCGCGAAGTACAATCGGCTGTTGCGCATCGCGGAGGAGTTGGGCGACCGCGCCGTCTATCCGGGCGCATCCGCATTCAAGCGCGGCGCGGCGGTGAAGTGATGGCGAGACCTCCGGTCGCGGCGCTGATCATTTTCGACGGATGGGGCATTCGCGCCGCGCGCGAGGCCAACGCGATCGCGATGGCGAAAACGCCCATCATGGATCGCCTCTATAAGACCTCCGCGCATTCGGAAGTCGACGCCTCGGGCGAGGCGGTCGGGCTGCCGCCCGGCATCATGGGCAACTCCGAGGTTGGCCACCTCACCATCGGCGCCGGCCGCGTGATCTATCAGGACGTGATGCGCATCACG
>DATGKG010000527.1:0-10964 GCA_035294805.1 Binataceae bacterium (SeqCode)
ATGGATCCAACCTGCTCGCAGGCGAACTGATGCCTCATCAACTGCGAGCCGTCGCGCAGCGAGACATCGCAAATTCTGAGTTGCTGACTCATTCGCGCTTTGTCGCCTGCCGCCCGGGCCCGAGGCCGACAAGATTGCACACGGTCTCTTGGCTGCGCGCGGTCAGGATAGTCGAGCGTGAATTTGAGAGGTAGTACCGCCGTCGAGCGAATTGCCGACAAAGTCGAGCGCGTCCATTAGGTCGTGAATCGCCTTCGCCACGAAGGCAAATACTCCAACTTCGAGCTTCAGCTTACCTTTTTGCAAAGCCCGGCAGGTCAGGCAGGATACGCGAAAGTGCTCAGCGAAGTGGGCTACATTTCGCGGTAATTGCATCAGCCGCCAGCGCCGGGCCGCCGCCATGAATCATGATGAGCGCAGGACCGTTGCCTGCTTCGTGGTAGTGCAGCTTGAGCGGTCCGACTTGCCGAATTTGCTGGCTCCTTCTTCTGTAAGCGGCATGTCGTGCCTCCCGACTGGTTAACGATTAATGCATCGAGGCGCGCCGATAGCCCAAGATGTTGATCCTCATAAGTCGCGGCCACCTGCGGCGTTGTCGCCGAAGCCGCGGATGCCCATTCCGCCCTCGCATACGATGACTCCGCCAGTCGCAGTCGAAGAATTTTCCGGCGACGCAAGCAGCACATAAGAGCCCGTGTAGTCGCGCGGCTGAGGGAGCTTGCCGAGCGGCAGCCCAAGCTCGACCATTTCCTTAAGCGGTGCTGCCGCGATCGAGCGGTCCGCCATCTCGAGCGAGCGAGGCCCTCGCAGATCGGTCGGGATTGCGCCGGGCGCGACGCCATTGACGCGAATCTTGGGTGCGAGCTCGTACGCGAGCTGGCGGATCAGTCCGACCACCGCATGCTTCGAGGCGGTATATAAAGGACCGCCGCCGCATGGATAGAAACCCGCGTTCGACACCGTATAGATGATGCAGCCGCGCGTTTTCGCGAGCTCGCGATACGCCGCCTTCGCGCCGAGCAGGTAGCCCTTCACATTGATGCCGAACAGTTCATCGAATGCGTCGCCGATGTGAGCGTCGGGCAAGTCCGCCAGCGACATGTTGAAGTCCCAGATGCCGGCATTGCCCACGAAGCAATCGAGATGGCCGAAGCGCTTGATGGTGTCGTCGACCGCGCGATGATTGTCTGCGGGCACCGTGACGTCCCCGATCGTCGCGGCGACATTAGGGCCGAGCCGCTGCGCAATTTCCTCGCTGCGCTCGCGCGAGCGGTCGAGAATCGCAACGCGCGCGCCTTCGTCGAGAAAGCGCTCGACGATCGCACGCCCGAGTCCCGAGGCGCCTCCGGTGACCAGCGCGACTTTTCCTTCAAGCCATCCCATAGCGGTCTCCTGATCCTTTCTATGCAAGCTCGATGAAAACTTCCCCGCCTTCGATTCGCACTGGATACGTCCGCAACGGAACGGTCGCCGGCGGTGTCAGCACTCTTCCGGTGCGCAGGCAGAAGCGCGCCTCGTGCAGCGCGCACACCACCTCATCGCCCTCGATGTAACCGTCCGCGAGCGAGAATTTCGCGTGCGTGCAGGTGTCATCGGTGACGAAGAATTCGTTGCCGACGCGGAACACAGCGATCGGATTGTCGCCCTTGATTTTGAGCGCGGACTGGTCCGCGATTTCGTCGGTGCGGCAAACTTTCTTCCACGGCATGGCGCTAGGTATCCTCTAGAAGAAGAAGCTGAGATTGCGGGCCATCAGCACCGCTTGGTCGAGGATGATGGTGCGCCCCGCGATCATGAAACCGGCCGCGTTGTTCGCGCGGCGCAGAATGTCATGACGCATCCCGACGAACATCTCGACCTCGCGCTCGAGCCGCGAGCGATAGACCATGAAGTAGCAGTCCACTTCATATTCCTCGTTGCCGCGCGGGCGAACAACCACATTGCTCACCATGTGACGGGTGCGCGACGGCGGATCCTCGGCCCACGCCATTCCGGTGTTGAGCCGCCGAATACGCTGCGCGAGCGAGCGCTTGTCCTCGTCAAAGAACGCGGCGTCATTAGGCCCGGAGAATTCCTTGTCGGCCTCGCGCTTGAGGCGGTTGTAGCGGGTCGGCATGAAGTAATGGATGTCGTCGGCGAGCAGGGCGTACCATTCCTCGAAGCGACGCTCATCGAGCACGCGCGACTCATGATAGAGGAACTGCTCAATTTCCTGTTGCAACTCGGGCGTGACACGCTCGGCGCTGGAGGCACGCGTCTCGCCCTGCGAATCACTTCGGTTGACCGGTGGTGCCGCACTCATGATCGCACCTCGGTAGAAATCATTTCGGCCCACTGGCGATAAAATCCGCGCGCCGCCTCTTCGCCATAAACGTTGTTGATCTTGCCCGGGAAGCGGTCGTGGTCGGTGCGAGCGTGACCGAGTCCCATCGCGAGGTTGAGCTTCTGTTGACGCGCCTTGTAGCCGCGCAAAACTTTCTGGATCTCGAGCCAGTTCTCGCCGTCGTCCTGCTCGAAAATTCCGCCAGCACTGAAAGTGCGCAGCACGCCGAGGCGAACCGCATTCTTGACCTCGGGCGGTGCGTCACGATCGACCAGTGCCCACGCCCACACCTCGATTTCGCCGGGACCGCGCGGATGCCATACGCGCAAGGTCTGAATGCCCGGCAAAAATGAAAAGGTTGGAAACACCGTCATATGTCCGCCGAAAATCTGCGAGCCGCGTGGTTCACCGAGACGCGCGATCGCTTCCTGCTGATGCGTCCCCTGATACCATCGTCCGGCGACCGGACCGTTGATGCTCCCGACCGAGTCACCGGCTTCGGTGAAAAATCCGGTCCCATGTCCATTGCGCGAGCTGAACTGTTTTCCGATGGTCGGCAGCCGTCCCATCGCGGGGTCTACGCCTTCCGGCAGTTGCGCGATCAGTGCGGAGATGTGGCTGAAGTCCGCATGATACATGTCGGAGCAGAACTGCTCGGCGGCGAACTTCCAGTTGCACTGCAGGACCCATCGATGCATGCCGCCGATCACTTCAGTACCGGCCGCGGTCCGATCAAAGTAGCCGTCGAAGTACCAGCGCATATCGCCCAGGTATTCTCGGAAGTTCGGTGCATCTTCATTCCAGGTGCCAAAGACGAGGCCGTGGTAGCTCTCAATGCGAGGTACTTGCAGCGGGCCCCACTGGCTCTTGTCGATTTCGTTACAATAGCCGTCCGCCTCATGCGGAACGGAGACGAGATTGCCACCGAGATCGTAACCCCAACCGTGATAGGAGCAGGTGAACGCGCGCGTGTTACCACAGTCGGCGCGGCAGATGCGCATCCCGCGATGACGGCACTGGTTGAGAAACGCGCGCAACGAACCATCCTTCTGACGCACCACGAGAACCGGATCTTCCGCCATATAGGTGGAAAAGAAATCGCCCGGCTTCTTAAGCTGGCTCTCGTGACATAGGTACAGCCACGAGCGTGCGAAGACGCGATCGAGTTCCAATTCGTATATTTCGCGGTCGCAGTAAATGAGCGGATCGAGGCGGCCGGTCTTCTCGTCGACGAGTCCGCGCAGGCCCTCGGCACTGCGCCCTCGGCCATTGGTGCTGATGTCAGTTTTCATCGTGCAGCTCCATTGAGCGATCGGTCGCCGCGGCGAAGTCGCTCAAGCGCAAAGCATTTTCCTTCCGGTCCGAAGCAATCCGGAATCTCCACCATCCGATCAAGTACCCGTTGGAGTATGTCCGCGCTGGTTTCATTAGACAAATTTCGCTTCAAATGCTGGATTGTTAGTAGCGCGATGTCGCTTCAGCGTCCAACTTCCATGCTGGAGCCGCCCGAGTACCGCGAAGAGATCCAAATGAGCGCGCGCGACGGGCAAGTCAAACACTGACGGTGGTCTGACGGTAGTAGTGCTGCAAGATTTCTATGTAGGTCTTGCCGGCATTCGCCATAACTGCCGCGCCGATTTGGCATAGGCCAACCCCGTGGCCCCATCCGGCGCCGCGCAAGACGAAGCGATCGGACTCCTTGTCCATGACGAATGCGGAACTGTACAGATGCGTACGCGATAAGGCGCGGCGAATCTCGAGTTCTTTACCGATGATGATGTAGTCGCGCTCGCCGATAATCTTGAGCCGATAGATTCGGCCCGAAGGTCCGCGCGCGAGCGGCTGGAGGTCACGAACTGGACCCAGATCCGCGCCGAGCCTTGATTTGACTAGATCGCCGAGTTCCTCGGGTGTGTACGCGACCCGCCATCGATAGAAATCGCGCGTCTCTTGATCGAAACCCGGAAGCACGCGCGCGAGAAGTTCGACATCATCGGTATTGCAGTAAGCGGGTGGGCGCGAACGAATCCACGTTTCGGGATCGTCGGCGGCGGATCGCAGCGGACCATCATAGATAGATTCTAGATATGGAATGTTCTGGTCCTCCCAGGCGGTCGCATAGCGCTCGGTCATTCCGCCACAGCACTTGGAAAATCGCGCGTCGCAGATAGCGCCATTGTGACGGAGAAACTCGCCGGTGGTCGCGACAACCGCTTGGGCCGCCGCGGGAGAGAACGCTTTGGTTATGCCCTGATAGCGCTGACAGTGGTCGTCGGCGCACACATCGAAATCGGGATGCGATTCGCGGCCATACCAGCGAATGATCTCGTGAGCATCGAGCGCTTGCCCTCTCGCGATGGGAGGTGGATTCGCTTTGGGGAACCACAGCCAGCTGCGCGAAATCACCGCGTGAGCTTTCAGCATTTCGAGCGGACAGGATGCGCTCATCTCGGATGAAATCACGCTGGTGACGTACTCTTCGAGCGGAACATCATTGATGATCGTCAGCCCGGTGTCGCGCCTTAAGAGGCGAAGGGCGCCGCGAAAGACTTGGCGCTCCTTGCGTTCCCAATGAAATCCGATTCCGATCGTGACGTCGTCCAGCGCAAAGGCGCACGATGCCGGGTCCGACGGAGTAAGAGTAATTTCGGAATCGAATCGGTGGCGCCCGGACGCATAGGGCTTACCGGATGTATCCGTGAACGCGCCCTTCAATTCGACTTCGGCGGCCGATGGTCCTTCAATCAGCCCTACGGAAACGTTCAACGCTCACGCTCCAGCTTCGCCGCGACCTCCCGAAACTGATCATTGGGTAGAGTGACCTCGCGGAAAATTGCCGCGATTGCGTCACCCGAGATTTTTTCGAAATCCTGCGCCAGCGGTACCACAAATATTCCGCATAAATCGATCGATGCCGGACTGACGGTCAACTCGCCAGTATAAAAGACCTCCGGCCGATGCTTTCCTCGGGGAAACAAATAGGTAATCCACTCCTCATTCTCCTGAAACACCGCGAGGTTGACCATCGGTTCCGGCTGCCGTCCCGTCGTCTCCGCGAGCAGCTCGATGGCGCGATCCATTCGATCGATCAAAGCAGATCGATCGCGCCCACGAAGCATGAACACATTCCTTGAGTAGATCGGAACGGTGACATCATTAAGTCCAGCGGTATCCTTCTCGATCGGAAACAAACCTCGCGAGCCCGCCTGAAAGTGCATGTGGTCCGGCGCGGAGGCGCCGCACTCCGGGCCATTATAGATGATGAAATATCCGGGCAGGGATGCGGCAAGGTCCAGCATCGTTTCGAACTGGCCCGCGATGCGCTGAGGGCCGTGCTCGCGATGCGCGATCGTCAGATGACGCTCCACAATTGGAAACGGATTGCAGTAGATCGTGAAGTCCTGGTCGAACGGCACACCTTCTTCCTCGATCGGTAGATTTTCAGCACATAAAAAGCAAGGGCGTTGCGCAAGCGACTCGCGGTCGACGGGCGCCGTCGTACTGGCCACGCGATGGGGAATGTGACGGACGAAGACGTCGTACCAATCGATTCGTATTCGTCGCGTACTCGCCCGCGCGAGGCCGTCAATCCCTTTCGCGAGCAGCGGCCATGCCGACACCTGGCGTCGAAAGAGGTCTTCTATTTCATGAATCATCTCGCCATTCGAGCCTGAATCTCGATAGTTCGGAGCCAGTCCTTGTACTGATCGTAACGATTCGCGACCTCGAGCGGCAGGGCGCTGTCGCTGTTGCCCTCCCATCGCCGGCAAAGATAGACGGACTCGTAGATCCGGCCAATCTCGTAGTCGCGGCTGATGCGCAACGCGACGGCGTAGTCTTCGCCATAGCTGACATTGGGAAATCCGATGCGCCGCAGAACCGAGGTGTTGAATGCGCGCGGTGCGCCAAGACCATTGATGCGCAGCGCATTGTTTTTTCCATTCTCGCGGCTCCACTCGCGATGGTCGATGAGGCCCGGCGGAATTTCTTTCAGCGAAAAATCCACCATCGTGTAGGAGCCGATGACCATCGCGTAAGGTCCGGCGTCAAGTTCTGCAACGATCCGGCGCAGGACGCCGCTATCGACGTACAGGTCATCGGAATCGAGCTGGATGACGTACTGCCCGCACTCCTTTGAGTAAATCGCCTCGTTCCAGCATCCGCCGATGCCGAGGTCGCGCCGTACAGGGACGATGTGCTTAAGACGCGAATCATTGATACCGCGCAGGAGCTCCGTAGTGCGGTCCGTCGAATGGTTATCGACGACGATCACATTGAATTCGAAATCGGCGTTCTGGACGAGGGCGCTTTGAACGGCGTCGAGAATTGTGCGCTCGCGATTCCTGACCGGTATAATGACGCTGGCTTTTACCGGAAAAGTTTCCGCCGCGGCCGGAGCTTTCTCGAAGTGCGGCGGCAGCCATGCGCCGATTCGTTTGAGATGCGCCGTCGCGATACGTTCCATCTCGATTTGGTATTCGCGATTGCGCGGATCGACATAATCGAATTGCTTTTGCTCCGCCGATCGCGCATCGATCGCCGATGCGCTGTAGAGCGGCTCGGGAATCCGCACGATGGCGTGCTTTTCCGAGATCCTCAGCCTCAGGTCGTAGAATCCTCCCCACTGCCAGCCGCTGTCGATGCCTGACTTACGGGCGGCCCGAACGGACACACCAACGATCGGACCGAAGGCAAACCCGTCGCGGATGCTCCCACGTCGATAGTCGATGCGCGGATGGCCTGCTGCGTCGGCATAGACCCATCCGCAGTTGGTGTCGCGAAGAACCTGCGCCATCCGATCGAACATCCGCGGGCCGGGCTCGATATTCACACGCGGATCGCCAATGAAAATGACGTGGGAATCGGCCGCGTCGAGGAGTGCCTGAATACTCGTCGAGGAGTAGTCCTTTGGATAAACGATGTTCACGCTCCACCCCGCCGCGTCGTCGCTTAGCCGCGCGCCGAAATTCGCGTCGGCACCATCGGGCGCATGACGATGACGCCCGCCATCCGATTCGCCTTGAGAAACTCGTTCAGCTCCTCTTCGACGACGGCACCCTTGCTGCGCGACGCATGCCGCAGGAAAACTTTTTCGCCGTCGCGCGCGATGATCCCCGCATGGAACACATCGAGATTTTTGCGTGTCGATACAAAGAAAATGAAATCACCACTTTGCAGATGCGGTTTGAGGCGCGGCATCGCCGCCTTCGGCACACATCGCACGCGAGTCCGCTGTGCCGCGAGTCCAGGTAGGACATTTAGAACACGTTCCCTGCTGACGATCGGTGCAGCCGGCACGGAAACCGGACTGATTACTCCTTGACGTTCATTGTTGCGAATCCACGCGGTCATATAGTGATTGCGCCGTCGCCATTCGATGCGACCTTGATCATAGCGAATCTTTCGCAGCCACTCGACGAAGTCCTCGACGCTGTCGGCGCGCGCGAGCGCCAGCACCGTTTCGATGTACGTGACGCAATCGAAGCTATCGAATGACGCGGTGAACACTTCGGCTGAGTGGGCCGACCCCATCAGCGGATTTTCTTGGTAGCGATGTCCAATGAATTGGCGCGAGAGAACCTCGATTCGATTAGCGGCGGAGTGCTCATGCTTCGCCTTCGCTAGGAGCTGCTGCACGCGCCGCCGGCTCAGGCCCTGTGGTTGTGCGTGCTTCACGCGTGAGGCCCAAGCCGCAGCGCGAATCCTTCCGCGTTATGAAAATCTGGCTTGGCGGCCGGATGGCGAAGCGCCCAGTACGAAAGCCCCTCGCTCGACTCGATGATCGCCGACAGCCCGAGGCGTAGCGCGGCACGCGGATGGACAGCGGACAGCGCATCGAGGTGCACAACGGTGTCCACCTCCAGTCGGCTGTCCGTCGAGCGAATCACAATGTCCGGGCGCATCGTTTCGTTCGTCACGATGCTTCCACTGCGATAGCTGCGGAACGCGTACACCGTCCATTCTCCCGACGGCGCGAAGTTGAACTCATGGTACGCCTGCTGCCCTTCCCTCGCGACGAATGCTTCGAAGCAGGTATGACGCCATAGCTCGGTGCCATCGCGCGGCGGCCTGATCAGGATTCGCGAAATGTCTCCCTCGAGGCGAAAGCTCAGTCGAAGTTCATCGGCGGAGCTTCGCCGTACGAGCACCTCGATGGCCCGCACCATCTCTGCGGATGACGACGAGTGGCGGAAGAGGTCCATCCGATGTTCGATGCTCATGACGTGATCATTGACAAACGCTAAGTGTCCTTTCGATTCGCGTTCAGCATCGATGCAACCGCCTCCTCGACCCGGGTGCCTTTGAAGAAATCCGGATTCAAATCGGTCTTCGCGCGCATCGGATTGGTGAAAACGAAGGCGCGGAAATCGTCGGTGCCGATCAGCCCGTCTTCGACCATCTCGTAGGCTTCCTCGGCCGCGTCGCGCATGTCGGGAATGTCGAAGTGACCGATGTCGGAACTATAGATAGCGTTGAGCTTCGTGCCCATCGGATTCATCCGCGCATCGAAAGCGAGCGCCGACATGCGGTCGTCGCCCTCGCATCCAAAGAAGAACTTCGGCACGAATAGCTCGCCGATATCGGCCTTGCTCGCGATCGCGCATCGCGCAAACTCGTCGAGGTCGGCGGAATCCTCCGGATTGCTCCACATCAGATAGGAGCGATCCTGCCCCATCCGCGCGAGGATTCGCGGGCCATACTCGCCGCCGTATTCCTCGAACAGTTGGCGCATCAGATTGTCGTCGCGATTGGCCGGATCGAGGTGCGCCAGCGCCTCGCGGTTGCGCTTCGACCAATGCGAGACGAGATCGTTGAGGAGCGTGCAGGCCCATGCCGCGCCGCCCTCCATAAATGCGAACCGCAGCGCGGGGAAGCGGCGCGTCACTCCGCCAAGAAACAGCGCCTTGCAGATCACCTCGCCGCCGGCGGCGAAATGCCCGATGTGGTTGTATACAAAATTCGATACTGTCGCGCGCGTGTTCAGACCCGACGTCGGCGAATGAAAGGTGGGTGAGAGCTTGAGCTCCAGACACTTGGCCCACACCGGATCGTAGTCGTAGGCACTGTCGATGCAGAAGTTGTCGAACCACAGCGCATGGCGCGCGAGCTCGGGATTCTTCCTCGCGGCTCCCTCGATCGCCCGGCGCGCGTAGGCCGGCATCACGATTGCCTTGAAGCCCAATGTGTTCACCGCGTAGTCGAGTTCCGCCATCGCCTCGGCCGGCGTATGCATCGGAATGATCGCGACCGGAATCAGACGGTCGCGATACTCGCGGAAAATGTCGGACTGCATCCGGTTGAACGCGCGGCACATTGCGAGGCGCACTTCGGTCTCCTCGAAATGAATTGGGAAGAGACCCATGCTCGGATAGATGATCGCGACGTCGAGGCCGAAGTCGTCGAGCCGACGATGCAGCAGGCGCGGCAGCGAGCTGGTCGCGCGGTCGAGGGTGTTGCGCGAGGGATGCGCCCACCAGGTCGGACGCGGGATGCGATTCGCGAGCCGCTCTTGCGGCGTCGCGCGATACCAGGGAGGCTGCAGGACCAGCCGGCGAACGCGATCTGCCAGCGCCGCGCCGCCCTCGCGCTCGAGGTAGTCGAACAGCGCGGGCTCAAACTCCGCGATGTGTCCGTCGGAGTCGATTATCGGATGACTTAGACGCGCGCGAATTTCCGCCGACTTGGTGAGGGTGGATTTCATCGCTGACCTCCGCGACCCGCATAAGCTTTCGCATCAGCACACGGGTCTTTCAAGCGGCATGCTGTTCGAATCGATGCCGAATGCGAGATTTGCGCTCAATAAGCCACCATCGAATTTGACCTTCTTTCCGACTGATCGACGCGTGCGCTTGCAGAACCGCGCGGGCTGGTGTGGAGATTTAGTGCGTGCCTTAAAACCCGGGGTCTCTTGAAGCATGCACGAGCTCGCAATCACTGAGAGTGTCATCGAGGCTATATCCGATCGATTTGGTAGCGCGCGGATCGTTCGCGTTCAACTCGAAATCGGCAAGCTTTCCGGAGTAATGCTGGACGCGCTGCGATTTTGTTTTGGTCTCTCCGCGGAAGGGACGGCGCTGGCAAATGCCACATTTGGAGATCGTCGAGACGCCCGGCCGCGCGATGTTCTGCTTGCGGAGCCGTTGCCGTTGCGGACTTTGACGACCCAATCGCGTTGTGCAAATGCGGCAGCGCCAATCTGGAATTTCTCTCCGGCCGCGAACTCAAAATCAGGGAAGTCGAAATGGCTAAGGAGATGGCCTGATATGTGTACTACTTGCGGATGCTCCGACGACGCCAACCCTCGCCTCATCGATCTCGACCATGAGTATCAGCCCACGCGCACTCTCATTCGGACGAACACAGTCATATGACCATACCGACGATGCGTTGTGCCCGGCGCTTTTCGACCTCGGCGAGGCGGCCAAGCTCGTGATCATGTCGGTGACCGAGGGCGAGGACAAGCCGCTTAAGTACCCGCATATGTTTCGCGCTGCCGATGTGATGATTCTCAACAAGATCGACCTGCTTCCCTACGTGAAATTCGACCTCGCGTTATGTATCGAGTTTGCGCGGCGCGTGAATCCGAAGCTTGAACTGCTGAAAGTCTCGGCGAGCAGTGGAGAAGGTTTGCAGGATTGGT
>DATGKG010000528.1:0-3246 GCA_035294805.1 Binataceae bacterium (SeqCode)
CGAATTTCCAGCGTCTCATACGCCATTGATTTTTTTCTCCTTAAATTATGATGAGCGTAGGGCAAAAAATTCTGCTGTGCCTATGGGATCAATTTGCGCCCTCACGATAGCTCAAATGCGTGTGCGGGTGTGAAGCGCCCCCGCGCAGGCGAAAACAGTTCGCGGGGGTTACTTGACATCATCGGCTGCAACGAAAACCATGGAAGTACCAACAAACTGCGCAGGAAAAGATCATTTTTGCCCAGGGGGGGTAAAGAAGATAAAACTTTATGCCTCCCGATGAGCAAATATTTACCGTCACCGAGTTGTCGCAGCATCTGCGCGTCCATCCAACCACCATCTATCGATTGCTGCGACGCGGATTGATCCCCGGCTTCCGCGTTGGCAGCACGTGGCGCTTCAGCCGCGCCGCGATCGAGGAATGGGAACACGGCCAAGGACTAGCTGAGGCGATGGCCGGTCTGGAGCAGCCCCGCCGCGGACGCAAGAAAGCAGTCGCGACCAAATAGCGTCGCATCGAAGCTGTGGCTGACGACGATCCATTGCAAGCGCGCCGCACGCCCTCCAACGTCACGCAATATTTCGGACGTCTCGCGCATGTTTATGGCGAAGGCGAGTTCTACATTCGTCGCCGCAAAGCTACCGTCGTTGCGATCGCGGATGAAATCGCGCGCGCACGACGCATCCTCGATCTGGGATGCGGCAACGGCCGCTATTTGGAAGAGTTTCGCAGCCGCGCTCCCGATGCGATGGTGATGGGCGTCGACCTCACCCACGAAATGCTCCTCGAAGCGCGCATGCGATGCGGCCCTCGCATGCCGCTGATTCGCGGAGACGCCACTAAGCTTCCAATTCGCGAGCGCACACTGGACATCGTCTTTGCGAGTCATGTCTTCCAGTTCATCACCGACAAAGATGCGGCGATGGCCGCGCTCGTGCGATGCCTCTCGCCGCGCGGCGCAATCATCATAACGGTCGGTGGCTCGGGCGTCCGCGAAATGTTGTCGGTAACGGCGAGCCAAGAGCAATGGGCGCGCCTCGCGCAGGCGGTCTTTCCTAGCAGACGCCGCATCGTCGCGATGGAAACGGAACAGGTCCATCGCGAGGCGATGGTTCGTGCGGGCCTCGCGATCGAAGTTCGCGACGCGCGCTTCTCGTTGACATGGAACGGCCTCGTGGAATGGATTGAGGTGCGATGGTCGCCCTTCATGGATGACGCACAGCGCGTCGTCGCAGCCGAGGTCCTCGATGAACTGACACCGCAACTGTCCTCGCGCAGTTTCGACCTTAGCGAGCGGATGCTCATTGGACGGAGAGCGCCGTGACCGTTGGACTTGCAACCTCCCTCGTCTTGTCATTCTGAAGCAAGCGCGCGGAGCTCGCCTGTTACCCCATTCCCGTTTGACAACTCCGGCGCGAACCTAATAGCAATCCTGAAAAGCATTCGTGAGAGGCACTTAGGCGATGCCGACCAAGTACGTCCATATCAGCGGGCACGCGGTCTATATGCATTATGCGGGCAAGACCACGCTGCCCGACGTGATCCCGGATTTTTCCAGGGGCCGCATAGTCGTCATGATTCATGGCGCCGGCGGCAACGGTCATAGCTGGCACAAACAGATCGCGCATCTGGCGGGCGCGCACAGTCCCATCGCAATCGATCTGCCGGGCCACGGACGCTCGTCCGGGGTCGATGGAATGAATTCCGTGCGCGAGTATGCGGACTTCGTCGCCGCGCTCCTTGATGCGTTGCAGATTAAGTCCGCGGTCATCGCGGGTCATTCGATGGGCGGCGCGATTGCGATGCAGACCGCGCTCGCGCATCCGTCGCGCGTCGACGGCCTCATGCTGGTCGCGACCGCCGCGCGTTTCAACATCCCACAAGACCGCATCGCCGCGATGCGTGACGTGATGATGGGGCGCGCGCCGCAGGCATTCGTGACCGATGCGTACTCGCCGCGCACCGTCAAGGAAAATTTCGACATCGTGCGCGAGGGCTGGATGGAGCAAATCAAGACCGACCCGCGCGTGCGCTACACCGATCTCGTCGCATGCGACAAGACCGACCTGCGTGGTGACATTGAAAAGATTTCCTTACCGACGACGATCCTCGCGGGCGCCGATGACGCATTGACTACGCCCGCCGACGCCGAGGGCATCGGCTCGAAAATCAAGGGAGCGAAGATCGAAGTGATTGCCGACGGCGGCCATGCGCTGCCGTGGGAGAAGCCCGCCGAGGTCAACGCCGCGTTCGACAACTTCCTCGCGGGACTGAAGTAGGACTCACATGAACAATCTGAGCCGGAAAGCTGCGGTCGCGGGCGTGTATGAGCATCCGACGCGCTTCGCACCCGACAAGACCGTTTTCCAAATCATGGCCGAGAGCATGAAGGGTGCGCTCGACGACGCGGGCCTCACCGTCAAAGATGTCGATGGCGTATGCACCGCGGGCATGGGCGGGATGGGCATCATCGGGCTGTGCGACTATCTCAACCTGACGCCCAACTACGTCGATTCCACTTCGATCGGCGGATGCTCCTTCGTCGCGCATACCGCGCACGCCGCCGCTGCGATCGCCGCAGGGCAGTGCGAGGTCGCCGTCGTGCTGTATGGGTCACAGATCTCCTCGACGCGATTCGCAATCGGCACTGGCGGCGGTGGCGGAAGCGGCGATCCTCCCGAGCAATACGATGGTCCCTTCGGTGTCACTACGGTCGGCGCGTACGCGATGATCGCGCAGCGCCACATGCACGAATACGGCACCACGCCGGAGCAGCTCGCCGAGGTCGCGGTGACGATGCGCCTACACGCGTCGATGAATCCGGCGGCGAAGTATCGCGATCTGATTACTGTCGAAGATGTGCTCAAGTCGCGCGTGATTTCGGCGCCGCTGCATTTGCTCGATTGCTGCATCATCTCCGATGGCGGCGGCGCGCTGGTCATCACGTCGGCGGAACGCGCGCGCGATCTTAAGAAGAAGCCGGTCTATATTCTCGGCGCGGCGGAGACCGTGCGGCACGGCGGCGCGGGCCATCGCGACTATCTCGAAAACGCCGCGGCGCAGACCGGACGCCTCGCGTTTGAGCGCGCGGGCGTGAAGCATGCCGATATCGACATGGGCATGATTTACGACTCGTTCACCATCACGGTGATCTCGCAGCTCGAAAACCTGGGCTTCTGCAAACGTGGCGAGGGCGGGGCATTCGTGTCGGGCGGGCGCATCCGCTTCGATGGCGCCTTTCCCAT
>DATGKG010000529.1:0-6754 GCA_035294805.1 Binataceae bacterium (SeqCode)
ACGCTACGTATCCTCAGATTTCTGTGGTACAAGCCGCGCCGAGTTTTTATCGTCTGAACTCGGCGCGTTTTTCTTTTAGTTCCGATGAGTTTCTCAGCGGGTTAGATTCCCGGATTCGCGACACATACGCATTCGACCGGCGGCTGGCGGGAGCACGGCCCGGCATCGATCTCCGCGGGGGGCGGGGGAACGACGCTGGCGTGGGGCTCCTTCCCGTACAGACCTATGGAGGATAGCACTTGCGAAACGGCCCCTTGGTTCACAGAAATGCCCAAGTCTCACGCGCCATACCGGGTGCACCCTCCCCGCTGGAACGCCTCGCCGCATTAAGCGCTCTGGCCGATCCCAGACCGACCCGTGCCCCGACGGCAGGACCGCTATGGGAATGCTCGCGGCTGTATCTCGGCAGCCGCCTTCCAATCAACTTGCGGCATTTTTTAGCGGAGCAGTTGGGTCCCTCGGTACGGGTGGAGAACGATGCTATCGTCGCGCTTAAGCCGCGCTCCGGGGGGCCATTGATGCGCGATCTGGCCCGCGCGATCCGCCGTTTCTCGGCCGAGCGCGCGCGTCAGGTCTGGTCCGAATGCTCTATCGGCATCTCTCGCCTTCAGTCGGAGTTCTTCCGCGCGCCTGCCGATGAACGATGTCCGGTGATCCTCTGTCTTCGCTGCGCCTGTTTCGGCGCGGGTCCACTCGACGAACACGGCGGGCGCAGCTGTCTGCCGGTGAATCTGGACTCCGCGATCAAGGATTTCGCCACCGCTCGATGCTCTGAACGTCCCAACGCCGCACCCGATCCGATTTTACAAGCAATAGAAAATTTCCGAATGGCGCGCGAAGCCAAGAATCTTCCGCACCAGGATTTGGACTGTTTCGTATCGGGCGGGCAGCTCATCTTCACGTGGCGTCCGCTGCCGGAGGGCCCGGTCGCATAGTCGGGTGCTTCGCTTTTCGTATGGCGACGCGCCTTTCCCTTTTGACATTCCGAAGGTGTGCGTCGCGCTCACCTCAGAACGACAAATGAAAATGGGCGCTTCTTCTGACGGAAGCGCTCACCTCGGAATGATAAAATGGGAAAGGCGAACCGGAACTACATCGCGGAGGCGCGGCGGCGACGCTGCTCTTTGCGGCGGCGGCGTTGAGCCTCGGAGCGCTTGCGCTTGCGACGGACGCTGGGCTTCTCGTAAAAAGCCCGCTTCTTCATTTCCTTGAACACGCCCTCTTTCGCCAGCTTGCGCTTGAGCACGCGCATCGCCTGATCGAGCGAACCGTCTACACGAATCTCCATAGGCCTCCGAAGCGGATAGTTTAGCCTATCGACATTAAAACCACCCCCGTCTGTAGTCAACCCGACCGATTTGGGTTGGTGGATTGCGCGGGAATGCCATAAATGAATAGGCAACTCGTTTCGGAGGATGGCGATGGACCTCGGACTCAAGGGCAAAGTGGCGATGATCACCGGCGCGAGCAAGGGGCTCGGGCGCGCTATGGCCAAGGCGTTCGGCGAGGAGGGCGTCAAGCTCAGCATCTGCGCGCGCGGCGAGGCCGACCTCAAGAGCACGGCCGATGAATTCCAGAAGCTTGGGTTCGATGTGTTGTCGGCGAAGGCGGACGTCACCAGCGTTGCCGATATGTCGAAGTGGATGAACGATACCGTCCATCGCTTCGGCGGCGTCGATATCCTGGTGAACAACGCCGGCGGCGCCAAAGTTGGTTCGTTGACGGAGCTATCCGAGGAGGCCTGGCGCGATTCCTTCGAGTTGAACTTCTTCTCCGCAGTGCGCCTGGCCCGAATCGCCGCCGACCAGATGCAGGCGCGCGGCGGCGTCATCATCAACATCAGCTCGATTTACGGCCGCGAGTCGGGCGGCCCGCTCACCTACAATTCCTCGAAAGCCGCGATGATCTCGTTCACCAAGATGCTCGCGCGTGAGATGGCGGCGAAGAACGTACGCATCAATTCGATTGCGCCCGGATCGATTCAGTATCCGGGCGGAAGCTGGGAGCGCCGCTTCAAGGAGAATCCGGCCTTCGAGAAGGATTTCATTTCGCATGAGACGCCGGCGGGACGCCTCGGGCGTCCGGAAGAAGTAGCCTACGCGGTGGTGATGATGGCATCGCCGCGCGCGAGCTGGATCAATGGCGCGATCCTTCCCGTCGATGGCGCGCAGGGTCGGTCGCTCATTTAGGCGGAGCCGCTTAGAATGAATTTTTCGACCGTCTGAGCAGTCTGGAGCATCACAGTCCTCTCGCCTCGGACACCTCCGCCATTCGCGTGCAACTCAAGTTCATAAAGAAGCTGCGGGCGCTTTCCGAGCGCCAGCGCCGCACCTTTGCGGTCGTGAGCGCGGCAGGCTTCTTCAACAACTACGACGGCGCGCTGCTAAGCCTTGCGATCGAACAAATTCAGCGCGGACTTGCGGTCGGCGAAAAGACCATCGGACGGATGGCATCGATCATCACGCTTGGCAGCCTGCTCGCGCCGCTCATCACGTCGCAGGCGGATCGCCGCGGGCGTCGCAAGCTGATGCTGGTGACGTTCGCGATGTTCAGTCTGCTCAGCGGTCTCACCGCGTTCGCGTGGAATGCGCCGAGCTTTGTCGTCCTGAAGTTTCTCACCATCACGTTCTCGTCCGCCGAGGGCGCCATCGCGCTGGTGATCGTGGTCGAAGAAATGAACTCCGACGTTCGCGGTCTGGCGGTCGGCATGCTTGGTGCGATATCCGCGGGCGGGTTCGCACTCGCGGCGATCGGATTCGCGTTAGTTGAGGTCGTACCGTTCGGATGGCGCGGGCTATTCGCATTCGCCTTTCTACCGACACTGTTGGTGATCCCGCTATGGAAATTGCTGCCGGAGGGCAATCGCTACGAAAGCAGTACGAAGGCGATGGCGCCCGGCGGCTTCTTCGACCCATTTCGCGCGATGTTTTCGTCGTACCCTGAGCGCTTTTTGATGGTGGCAGCGGTGATGTTCCTCAACGCGATGGGCGGCACGCCGGCCGGGTTGCTGCAGGCGAAGTTCCTGCAGGAAGTTCATGCGTGGACGCCGATGAATGTGTCGACGCTGATTTTCCTCGGCGGCGGCATCGGCATCCTCGGTAACGTCTTCGCCGGCAATCTGAGCGACAGCATCGGGCGGCGCGTGCTCGGCGCCGTTATGCTGCTGGTCGCCCCCGCGATGTGGGCGGTGTTCTTCCGCAGCGCGGGCAAAATCATGGTGGTGTCGTGGGTGATGAGTCTGTTCGCACAGACCTCGGCGAGCACCATCCTGAACACATTCAGCGCGGAGTTGTTCCCGACCTCGCATCGCTCGACCGCGCAGAGCGCGATCGCGGTCGCGGGTACGCTCGGCGGCTCAACCGGTCTGATGCTGGAGTCGATGCTCTATGGCATCATCGGAAACCATTGGCGCGCAGTGACCATCCTGATGTCGGGATCGGTGGCTGCGGCGATCATCGTATCGATCTTCTTTCCTGAAACGGCCGGCAGCGAACTGGACACGATTTCGCCCGAACGCACGAGATTGTCGCGTCGGTATCAGAAAGGCATACGGAGGAAGGCGTAGGAATGCAGCGCCTAGTTCTCGCCCAATTTTCCTCGTAGGGCGGTTCGCGAGCCGCCCGGAGGAAACCGACGTGGGTTAGGACGACAGCCGGAGCATCGGCAATCGTCCGATTCAACCCAGATTCACTTCCAGGCTTTCGATGCTGAGGCCCGCGCGATCGAACACGATCACCATCTGAAGCTGATCCGTTTTGAACGTTAGTGCGTATGAGCCCGGGGCCCGAAGTGTCGTCGAGACCTGCTCGATGGCGTGGCCCTTCAACTTCTCGAGGGCCGCGTTGATCGCATCGATCGATTCCGCGATTGATTTGCCCCGCATCGTTTTCTGATACAGCGCGACCATCGATTGCTGTACGCCCGCGCCGAAGCGCTTGGCGTTGCCGCTGAGGATCGAGCTTTCGATGACGATGCTGAGGTGCGGACTCAGCTCGGGAGGAATGTCGAGGCTGTCCTCGACGCATTTCCTTAGCCGCTGGTAGGGCGCGCGCGCTTCGGAAGAGAGTGGCGCGGCGAGCATGTTCGTGATCTCTCCAAGCAGCACCTCACGCTGGATCGAGTCGAGCTTGATACCATCCGGGCGGGCCCTCTCAGATGCCATGCCCGTTGTTGTTCTTGCCGTCGCCGAGCAGTGCCGCGAGTTCATGCTCGAAGCCGCCAGTCTCGATCGCGCAGTGCATGCCGCATTCTTTCGGCGCGCCGGTCTCCCACCACCATCGGCCTGAGCGCGGATCCGCACCTTCGACCACCGGGCGCGTGCACGGAGCGCATCCGATCGACTGGTAGCCTTTGTCGTAAAGCTCGTTGTAGGGCACGTCGTTGCGCTTGATGTAGTCCCAGACTTCTTCTTCGGTCCAATCGGCCAGCGGCGCGAGCTTCACGATGCCGCCGTGGTCGTGATCGATCTCGACCTTGCGGATGTTGGATCGCGTCGCCCACTGATCGCGCCGCAGCCCGGTCACCCACGCGCTGAAGTTCATCAGCGCCTTGCGCAACGGGAGCACCTTGCGCACCTGGCAGCAGAGCAGGCGCAGGTTCACGTCGCGATAGAAAAGGTTATTGCCGTGCTTGGTGACCATCTGCTGGATGATGTTGTTGTCGGGCAGGAAAATTTCGACTTTGATGCCGTAGCGATCGCGAATCTTGTCGATGAGGTTGTAGGTCTCCTGCGGCTGGCGTCCAGTATCGATGGTGAACACGCGGATGTTCGGATCGATCTTGTGCGCCATGTCGATCAGCAGGCATCCCTCGGCCTGAAAGCTGGAGCAAATGCCGAGTTCGCTGCCGAAGCGATCGATCGACCACGCGAGGACTTCTTGCGGTTCCTTGTCGTCGAGTTCGACCGCGACTTCGCCGGCTTCGAGCTCGTCCATCGTGTGGATCAACTGGGGCGCCTGCATTTCCTGATGAGTCGACATGATGCTCCGCTGAGGTTTTCCTCTGACGTTTTATGCCGCGGCCTGGGCGGAAACGCCGCCCTGCGCAATCGAAATCAAATCTGCGTCCGGCGTGCGGACGCAAAACTTGGTGAAGGTTTCTTCGCCTTCCCGTTTGGCCAGATATCCGGCGAAAAGTCGCGAGACATAGTCCTCAACATTCGGCGACGGAATCCGGCGCAGGACCGGCTTGCCGATCGCGGCATCCTTGCCCAGACCGCCACGCAGGATGATGTCGAACGATTCGAGCGGCTCGCCATTCGGCCCGCGCGAGGTAGTGCCCTGCAATCCGATGTCGCCGGTCCAATGCTGCGCGCACGCATGCGGACATCCGTCCAGATTCAGCTTGAGCCCCGCGACTTTGTCGCCGAAGTCATTCACCAGCCGCTCGATGATGGTGGCGAGCTTGGTCTTGGTCGGCGTGACGGCATAGTTGCAATGCGGGTCGCCGATGCATCCGATCGACGACGCATAAAGTCCGTTCGCATCGAGCGGAAAACCGATTTTGCCGACTTCCGCGATGACATTATCGAGGCGATCATTCGGGATGCTTGTGAGGATAAAGTTCTGCCGCCGCGTGAGCCGAATGTCGCCGCCATAGCTCGCGACAATCGCGGCGATCTCGCGCATCTGCCGGCCCGTCATCGTGCCGAGGTAGACCGGAAATCCCACCGAGTAGAAGCCCGATTGCTTCTGCTCGTGGATTCCCATGTGATCGCTCTCTTCATCTGGAAGCGGAGTCTCCGCCAGATCCTCGAGCGCGAAGCCGAGCCGCGCCTCGACCAGCTTGCGAAATTCCTCCGGCCCGTAGTCATCGATCATGAACTTGAGGCGCGCCTTGACCCGCGAGATGCGATACTCGGTGGTCGATTGCCACGTATCGATGACGGCGCGCAGCACAGGGATGGCCTGCTCGCGCGTGATGAACACGCCGAGATGTCGCGCGAGCCGCGGAGTCGAGGATTGGCCGCCGCCGACACGCACCGCGAAGCCCTCGTGTCCGTCCCTGATCATGCCGATGAGCGCGATGCAGTTAATCTCGGGCGCATTGCAATGATATTTGCACGCCGCGATGGTGATTTTATGCTTTCGAGGTAGATCCGAGTACTCACGATTGCCGTAGAAGAAATTCGCCGTCTCGCGGATGAGGCCGGTCACATCGAACAGCTCGTCATGATCGACGCCCGCGACGGGGCATCCGGTGATGTTGCGTACGACGTCGCCGCATCCGCCCATCGTGGTGAGGCCGGATGTTTTCAGCTTCTCGAAAATCTCGGGGAACTTGTCGAGGGTGATGTAATGAAGTTGGATGTTCTGGCGCGTCGTCAGCTCGCCCTGATCGCGCCCGTATTGCTCGGAAATCTCGCCGATGGTGCGCAGGCCGTCGGCACTCAGGATGCCGCTCGGGATTTTGACGCGCATCATGAAGGTGCCGACCTTCGGCTTGTCGTGATACATCCCGTACCACTGCAGCCGCACAATGTCTTCCTCGGGCAGCTTCTCGTAAGATGTCGTCGCTAGACGGTCCCATTGGCCCCATAGCTCGGTGGGGAACAGGTCGGCCTTGAGGCGCTCAACCGAGTTGCGCTTCAGGACCAATTCGCGCGATGGGGGCTCACGTTTCGGCACTATCGATACTCCCGGAACCATAAAAGATAACTTTGGTGAGCAACTTAGTCAATTAAATAGATGACTAAGCGAGTCTGCTATTTATTCCTTTCCGCCCGCATGCTAAAAGAATCCTTGGGGATGCGATG
>DATGKG010000530.1:0-7627 GCA_035294805.1 Binataceae bacterium (SeqCode)
CTTACCGTCGTTGAGTAGCGCCTGATAAAAGAGCGCGATGTCGCCCGCGGTGGTCATCAGTCCGCCGGCCGGAAAATCGGTCTCGCGCATCTCAGGGTCATTCATTTCCAGAATGGCGCTTTCGGTGATCGATCCAAGAGCAGCACGTGGCGGCGTGATGCCGAGCTTTTGATATTCCTCATCCTTCGCGGGCTCGCCGACCCACTTGACGTCGGCCATCCGGGGTTGAACCGCGCGCGGAAGTCCGATGCGCAGGTCGGGAAGCCCCAACGGCTCCGCGATTCGCTCGCGCACAAAATCACCGAGACGTTTACCGGTGATGCGCTCGATCGCTTCCGCAATCGGCCAGTAGTTCGCGTGGACATGGTAAAAGAACTTCTCGCCCGGCGGATTGATCGGACGCCATTGCGCGAAGCGTTCCAACCGCCGCGCGTGATCGCCCCAATCCTTGAACGAACCCGGCGCGGTCGGAATGCCGGCGGTGTGAATCAGCAGATGCTCGACGGTGGTCGGCTCCTTTCCGTTGGTCCCATACTCGGGAACGTACTTCACGATCTTGTCGGCCGGGCTGATTTTTCCTTCCTGGATCAAAAGCCATAGCGCCGAGGAGGTGATGGCTTTGGTGGCCGACATCGCGACAAAAACCGTTTCCTCGGTCGCCGGCTTATCGACGCCGCTCTGTACCGCGCGGCCAAAGGTCTGCATCGCGGCAATCTTGCCGTTGCGCGCGATGGCGACCTGACACGCGGGAAGAACGCCGTCTTTGACGTCGCGCGCCGCACGATCCATCAGCGCCTGGACCTTATCCGGATTGAGACCGACTTCGGCTGGACTATCGGCGAAGAACTTCGCGGCTGGCATTGATATTCTCCTTTGGAGACGAACGCTCGTGAGTTTGGAGATAATCCAGCCCGCATCGATCGTGCAAACGGTACAAGCAGCCGCTTGTTCCCCATCATTTGTCCGTATAAGGTTTAGTTACGACCGTCATGTTATGTTCGTGCATCACGTCACGGATTCGGTTCGGCGCAACGGGGCGGTTGCGCCATTCCAGTAAGGGGACAGTATGCGGGTATCGAAGGAAAAAGCGGCCGAACACCGACAGCAAATTCTCAGCTCCGCGGCGCGGATGTTCCGTGAACGCGGTATCGGCTCGACGGGCATCGATTCGATTACGGGCGATGCCGGCCTGACTCACGGCGCGGTCTATAGCCAGTTCGGCTCCAAGGAAGCGATCGCGATCGAGGCAATTCGCGTAGCCCTGCGCGACTCAAAGCGAAAATGGATACGGACGGTGGAGCGAAGGGGCAGCAAGAAAATCTTTCCCGCAATCGTAGAATCCTATCTTTCGCCGCAGCATCGTGACGCGCCGGGGCACGGATGCGTCGTCGCCGCGTTGGCAGCTGACGTCGCGCGCGAGCCGCGCAGTGTGCGCGATGCGTTCACCGAGGAGTTCAAGGACTCATGGAAGTTTCTGAGCGCCCTGCTCGGCAGCGAAGATAGCTCGCTTAGCGAGGAGGATACGCTCGCGGCTTTCAGTTTCATGGCGGGCGCAATGATACTGGCACGGGCGGTGAGCGACGATGCGCTTTCGGAACTCATTTTGCGAGCCGCATCTAAAAGGATCGTCCGCTGCGCGAAGTCCGAGTAGCTCAGGCGTCGCTGCGCTGCTGCACGATCATTTCCTCGACATCACGCAGACGATCCTTGCCGAAGAAGATTTCCTCTCCCACATAAAACGTCGGCGAGCCGAAGGTCCCACGCTCCACCGATCGCTGCGTATTGTTCATCAGCTCGTCCTTGATCTCGCGCCGCTCGATCAGCTCGAAGAATCGCTCGGGATTGAAGCCGGCCTCGACCAGGGCCGCGCGCCAGATCGCTGGATCGTCCATCTTTTTCGGCTCCGCCCACATGTGGCGATACATCTCGTCGACGTAGCGTTCGAACATCCCGATCGCGCGCGCGGCGATGGCGCCGCGCATCATCATCAGCGTGTTGACCGGAAAGAAGGGATTGCCTTGAAACCGCGTAATGCCGTGGCGCCGGAGAAATCGCTGCGTTTCCAGCCGCTCGTACTCGGGCTTGTTTCGGATCCCCTTGAGACTTTCGGCGGGCGAGCGATTGTTAGTCAGTTTGAATACGCCGCCAAGCAGGACCGGCACGTAATCGAACTTCACGCCGGTGCGCCGCTCGATTTCCGGAATCACCAGATGACTCAGATAGGCGTTGGGGCTACCGAAATCGAAATGAAATTCCACCTTGCTCATGATGTCACCACCTTTCTCCGAAGGGACGGATTTCCTGCTCGAAGGTCCACGCATCGGGCGGCTGCTGATATAACTGCCAGTATGCTTCTGCTACTGCTTCGGGCCGCATCAGCCGGCCGGGCTCCAGGTTCGCCAGCCCGGCATCGCCCTCGCGCTCGCGAATGCGATCGCGCACCCACGCGGTATCGACGCCCGCATCGATGATCAGATGTGCGACATGGATATTCTGCGGGCCCAACTCGCGCGCGGCGCTCTGCGCGATGGCGCGCAGACCGAACTTTGCCGCCGCGAAAGCCGCATACCCGACGCCGCCGCGCACGCTCGCGGTCGCGCCGGTGAAGAAGAGCGCTCCTCGCTTGCGCGGAAGCATCAGCCGCGCCGCCTCGCGCGCGGTCAGAAAACCCGAATAGCAGGCCATTTCCCACACCTTGCGGAAAACGCGCTCGGTGGTTTCAATCAGCGGGTAGTTGACGTTCGCGCCGATATTGAAGATGCATACCTCGAGTGGCGCATGCGCATCGGCATCCTTGATGAACGCGGTGATCTCCTCTTCTTTGCGCGCATCGAGCGAACGCGCGACGACGCGTCCGCCGTGCGCTTCGATATCGCTGACGAGCGGCGCGAGCTTTTCGCCATTGCGCCTGCCCGCGAAGACGACAAATCCTTCGGCGGCAAATTTCCTCGCGATGGCGGCGCCGATGTAGTCTCCAACTCCGATGACTGCTGCTGTGGCATTTCTGCTTTGCAAGGAGTGAACACCTCCTCTTGACACGATTGATTACGAGCGCCATCAATAGCAGATATCCTCGAATCCGATCAATCACCTCTGAAGATGCCTTGATAAGGAAACCGTCATGACCGATTCGTCCCCCAAGTCCCGAGAGAAAGCATGTATCGTCGTCGGCGTCGGCGAAGGACTGGGCGCTGCGCTCGCGCGCCGCTTCGCGGCCGGCTACAAAGTCGCGCTCCTCGCCCGCAGCGCCGAGGTCATCAATCGCACCGCCGCAGAAATTCGCGCCGAGGGAGGCATCGCGCTGCCGATCCGGAGTGATGCGACGATCGAAGCGCAGGTTGCGGCAGCCTATGAGCAAGTTACTCGAGAGCTGGGGCCGGTCGAAGTTCTGATCTACAACGGTGGACGCCGTCCGATGGGTCGGCTGATGGAAACCACGCCCGAGGTTTTCGAAAGCACGTGGCGTCTGCACACGTTCGGCGCATTTCTATGGTCGCGTCAGGTCGTGCCTGCGATGCTGTCGCGCGGGAGCGGCGCGATTCTGATCACCGGCGCGACCGCGGGCATCCGGCCGTGGCCCACTTCCGCGGGCTTTGCTCCCGCTAAATTCGCGGTGCGAGGACTCGCGCAAGTGATGGCGCGCGACCTTCATCCGCAAGGTATCCATGTCGGATACGTCAACGTCGACGGCGGTATCGATATGCCGCTGCTGCGGAAATTCCGTCCCGATGCGAAGGATGATGATTTCCTCAAGCCGGCGGCCATCGCAGACGCCTTCTGGTATCTTGCGCATCAGGATCGCAGCGTATGGACGCACGAACTCGACGTGCGGCCGTTCAAAGAAAAATTCTAGCGAAGGCCGGAGAACGCGATGTCACACGATTTGACGCTGTTCGGGGTGGGCACCAGCCGCACCATACGCCCGCACTGGATGCTGCTCGAGCTCGGGCTCGAATACGAAACCGTCCCGATTCAGTCGCGCAGCGGCGAAACTCTCACCGACGGCTTCAAGCGACTCAACCCGCGGCACAAGATTCCGGTTCTTCAACATGGGTCGTTCGTGCTCACCGAAAGCGCGGCGATCATTCAGTACTTGAGCGAGACCTTCGGCGAATCCAGCGAGCTGTATGTACCTCGCGACGCGCAGGCGCGCGCGATGCTGAATGAGTGGTGCTATTTCATCATGACGGAACTCGATGCGGGTTCGCTGTATGTCGTGCGCCGGCATGAGGGCCTGACGCACATCTATGGCGACGCGCCGAAAGCGATCGAGGCCGGCAAGACTTACTTCTCGCACAATCTGGAGGCGATGGCGTCGCGAATCGCGCGCGCGCCGTATCTGTTCGGTGAACGGCTGAGCACCGCCGACATTTTGCTGGGTACCTGTCTCGAATGGGCGGCGATCAGCGATATCCTTCTGCCGCCCGAGATATCGGAATATCGACAACGACTCGCACAACGTCCCGCATTTCAGGCGGCGATGAAACGAAACTTTCCCAAGAGCTGATTTCTTCCGGAGCACATCATGGCTGGAGCGTTGGATGGCGTTCGAGTTCTCGATTTGACCACGATGGTCGCCGGCCCGGTCGCCGCGATGATGCTGGCGGACCAGGGCGCGGACGTTATCAAGGTCGAGTCACCGGCGGGCGATCTGATGCGGCATTTTGCGTTCGGTCGCGGCGGCATCGCGCCGTCGTTCCTTTCGTGCAATCGCAACAAGCGCTCGATCGCAGTCGACCTCAAGGAAGCGGAAGGACTTCAGATCGTCCACAAACTGGCCGCGACCGCGGATGTCGTGATGCACAACTTTCGGCCCGGCGCCGCCGACCGCATCGGTCTCGGCGAGAACGCCATTCGCGCGCTTCGCGCCGACATCATCTATGTCTCGATCAGCGGATTCGGCGAGACCGGGCCATACGCAAGTCAACGCGCGTATGATCCGGTGATTCAGGCGCTCAGTGGGCTGGCCGAAATTCAACGCGATCGCGATACTGGCCGGCCGCGAATGATTCGCACCATCATCGCCGACTACACGACCGCGCTCACTGCCGCGCAAGCGATCACCGCAGCGCTGTTCGCAAAACAAAAGACCGGCATCGGCCAGCACGTTCGCATCGCGATGCTCGACGCGATGGTTGCGTATCTGTGGCCGGAAGCGATGCCGAGTCTCACTTTCGTTGGCGAGGAGCGCGACCCGTCGGATGGAGAGTTGGGGCCGGACCTTATCTACGCGACGCAGGATCGGTACATCACTGCGGGCGCGCTATCCGATAACGAATGGGCGGGCATGTGCCGCGCGCTCAATCGCGAGGACCTGATTGATGATCCGCGGTTCAAGACTGCGCGCGATCGAGCGATCAACGCGGTCGCGCGGCGCGAAATCACCGCCGCCGAACTCGAGAAGTGGACCGCCGACCAGATCCTCCCGCGGCTGCTGACAAATGACGTTCCATCGGCGCCGGTCCTCAGCCGCTTCGAGCTGTTGAACGATCCGCAAGTGCGCGAGAACCACATCTTCGAAGAATACGAAGATGCGACTTCGGGAAAAATCCGCCAACCGCGCCCGGCTGCGCGTTTCGATCGGACGCCGTCGGCGATCCGCAAGCTCGCGCCAATTTTAGGCGCCGACAACGACGCCATCCTCAATGAATTAGGTTACCGCGCCGATGAAATCGAACGGCTGAAGCGCAACCGCGTGCTGCATACGCGAGTGCCGAGGAAGGAATCATGACCAAGGATGGCCGCGTAGCTGTCGTAACCGGTGTTGGCCCTGGAACCGGAGCCGCGATCGCTCGCCGCTTCGCGCGCGATGGATATAAAGTCGCGATGCTCGCGCGAACGCGCGAGCGCCTCGCCAATCTCGAGCGCGAGCTCGGCAACGCGAAAGCTTACCCGTGCGATGTGACCGACGAAGCGCAACTCGACTCGACTATCGATGCGATTCGGCGCCAGCTCGGACGGCCGCAGGTGCTCATTCACAATGCGGTTGGCGGCGCGTTCGGCAACTTCATGGAAATCGATCCGCAGGTGCTCAACAGCAATTTCCAGGTCAACACCATGGCGCTCCTTTATCTGGCGCGCAGGCTCGCGCCCGAAATGATCGCGGCGGGAGAAGGCGCGATCATCGCCAGCGGCAACACTTCAGCATTGCGCGGCAAAGCGGCCTTCGCGGGATTCGCGCCGACCAAGGCCGCGCAGCGCATTCTCGCAGAATCGATCGCGCGCGAGCTCGGGCCCAAAGGCGTCCATGTCGCATATGTGCTGATCGACGCAGTCATCGATCTCGAATGGACGCGCAAGCGCTTTGCCGGCGCGCCGGACGACTTCTTCATCAAGCCGGCGGCGATTGCCGATGAGATCTGGCACGTGGTGCACCAGGATCGATCGGCATGGTCATTCAACGTCGAGGTCAGGCCGTTTCGCGAAACGTGGTGACGACGAAGGAGAACATCATGGCGAACTATTCGACGATCCTGTTTTCGGTGCGTGATAAGGTTGGACATCTGGCGTTGAATCGGCCCGAGTCGGCCAACTCGCTCAACGGTACGGTCTCCGCCGAAATGATGGATGCCGTGGTGCGCTGCGAAGATGATCCTGACATTCGCGCGCTGGTAGTGACCGGCTCGGGCCGCTTCTTCTGCGCGGGTGCGGACCTCAAGGGCTTCTATTCGCCGGGCAGCGAACTCAAAAGCCGCGTCTCGATTTTTCATGCGACGATCTCGCGACTCGCGCGCGCGGACTTTCCGGTCATCGCGGCAGTGAATGGCGCCGCGGCGGGCGCCGGAATGGGACTCGCCTGCGCATGCGATTTGGTGATCGCGGCCGAGTCGGCGCGCTTCACGATGGCTTACACGAAAATCGGCCTCAGCCCCGACGGCACCACGACCTATTTTCTTCCGCGCCGGATCGGAATCGGACGCGCGATGGAACTGGTGATGCTTAATCGAGCGCTATCCGCAAAAGAAGCGCTCGATTGGGGCATCGCAAATCGCGTCGTCGCCGATGAAAGCCTTGCAGAGGAAGCGCACGCGATTGCCGCGCAACTCGCGGCCGGTCCAACCCGAGCGTACGGGGCGGCGAAGCGCCTGATGCATTCGGGATTTACCGAAAGTCTCGAGACGCAGATTGAAATGGAGTTACGCACCATCGGAGCGATGGCCCGCACCGAGGACGCGCGCGAGGCAATTGCTGCGTTCACAGAAAAGCGTCCGGCTGTATTCTCCGGCCGCTGACCTCGTCTACTGATCACAACCGTTTAAATCCGATGCCGTCCCTCGATGCACGAAGCGGCGGCGGCTTGACATCAAACCGATCTGCCGAGAGGATCCGCGATCGTGGACTTAAAGTATCCGGCCGAGGCTGAATCCTTTCGCCAGGAAGTGCGCGCATGGCTCGAAGTCAATGCGCCCAAACAGGAACATCGGCCTTTTGACACCATCACCGTCGCCAACGGATGCGGAATGGCAGGCGCGTAACGCGGCATCATGCGCCGCGTCAAAGGACAATCGCCGGGTCCCGAAAGCTCCACTATCAAGGTTTGCGGCACCGAGCTGAACCTCAAGATTCAGATGTTCGCGATGGAGTTGCTGGGACCTCATGCGCAGCTTGATCGCAAGGAGCCATTGGC
>DATGKG010000531.1:0-5058 GCA_035294805.1 Binataceae bacterium (SeqCode)
TGACCTTCAAAATCTCATGAAGGTTCTCGATGTTCTGGCTGTTCACGTCGAGGAGCGCGTCATCGAGCAGTATCTGATAGTAGCCGGTTTCCACGTTGGCGCGCAGATCGCGGATCGCGGCCTCATACGCGAAGCGCGCAATTTTCGCCGTACGTTGTGCCTGTTCGGCCTGCAGCAACGCCTTGCCCGGGAACTGGAAGTTCTCGGTAGCTTGATGCGAATGGGTCGCGGCGTGATTCAATAAGCCATGCGAGGCGTCGACGTTGGCGTAGGTAAAAACGGGATCTGCCGGCGCGTAGTTTTGCAGGATCTGATGCTGCGCGGCGTCCCATTGCGCACGCATTGAACGAATCTGCGGATTCGATTCGATCGCGACTTCCACCAACTGGTTCGCGTCAAGGCCACTCTGGGCGCGTGCGTTCGATGCGACGGAGAATGCCGCGATTATCGCGACGAACGCTGCCCCGGCGATTTGTCTTCCGCCACGCATCTGATGAACCACCGTCCTCCAAGACCATCCTCCAAAAGCGGAGAATAACGTATACCCCCACCCCTATACGCTATGTGTGTCCCCACGGCTACATAAAGAAGCAAAATATTTCCCTGGCGCGGGAGATGGACGGGATTCGGCGCGCCGCGACCGCACTCAGGATAGCTGTCGGCCTACGCCTCCGTCGACCGAATCCGTTATTTGAAAATGAACGATGCAGTGGGACAGTTGGAAGAGCGAACGCTTACTTGGCAGCGACCCCGGGATGCTGCAATGAGCGGACGAACGACACTACCTGCCAGCGCTCGTGGATTGACATGGCATCGGCATATGCCGGCATTGCGATGCCGCCGTCGCGGATAGTGCCGTAGAGGTAGCCGTCGGGCAGGTCCTTGCTAACGCCGGTAATGAGGTCCTTGGGCGGCGTCTTGAGCAGATGTACGACCGGACCATCGCCGCGGCCGCTGGCGCCATGGCATGGCGCGCAGTTGGTAAGGTAGAGCGCCTTGCCGGTCGCGAGGTCCTCGGGCGTCGGTTGAAGCGGATTATGCTCGTCGGCGGTCATCTGCGCGCGCGTCATTGGCGCCTCGCCCCCGGAGGTCGGCATCGTGCCGTCGGGCATGACACGGGGTGCCTCGGCCAGCGGCTGTACGGTAGCGCCTCGATACATATCGATATCCCACGGGAACGCGGTCGCAACGGTGGCATACGCCGCGAGCGCTACGGCCGCGAAGAACGCGCTGACAGCATTGCGATAGCCGGGTGAGGTCACGAGGATAATCTCCCGATGAAGCGGACGACGTGCAATGGTCCGCAATTCGGGTTATACCGCGCGCCCGCAAGGAAGGTAAGCCTTGCGCGACGGTTACATACTCATCGGAGCGGAACCCGACGACGCCACCGGGGCGTTGGGATTAGACCAAGCCAGCTTGGTGGCGAAAGCGCTAACTGCGCCGAGCGCGAAGGCAACGGCGGCGGCAATCATAATGGACTGGATGATTCCGGGCCGGTTGGAGGATTTTTGGGGACGAACTACTGGTGACATTTCCTTTAACTTTCGATGACTTACCTACCGTCGCCGCCATCAGCGGCGCGATCGATGAGCATTAGTAATTCTACTTTCGGATTACCTATAGGATTTGCTCATCTGATATTACTTTAAGGATTCCGGGAGCGGATGCAAGTACCTGTTCCTCCAGATATTGGTCGATAGGACCTGCGCCAAGGTGAAAATCCAGCATCTATCGAGGCTTAATGGCTTTGTTTTGTCGATTTTCTGATCCCTCGGAGGTGGCGCGAGTGGGTTGGTTTTGATGCTTCGCTGGCCCGGTTTTCTGAATGAGGCGAGCATCGGCGAAGCTGACCAAACGATGCGTTTGACCGAATGCTTTATCAAATACCGTTGATTTTCCTCGATAAAGTGGGTTTGTTTTTTCATTTTCGCCATCGACGGTAGTCGTGGGTTCGTTTATGTAATCGGTCGAGAGGCGCGCTGCGCGAAACTAAAGGGGCTCGACCCTCGGTGGGTTCGTTTATGTAATTTCGCGATCGCCACCATCATGCTCAAAACGACGACGGCGCCCCTTGCCGGAGCGCCGCGTTATCGCAGTATACCAATTCTCCAGAGTCCAATCAGCCTAGACTCCGAGGCTTGCGTCCATTATGGATGGAAGGTAGAAATAATCGACCGACTGGTCGGTCTAACTAATCAGGAGCATTCCCATGGCTCGCTCTTCCGCACCTCTGCTCACCCCGTCGATGTTCGATCAGTCCCCGCCACCTCGCACATTGCCGGCGGCCTCGCGCTCCGGGACCGTACCCGGCCCGCGTGGGCCTATCAGTTCATTGGGTCTGATGCGCGATCCGCTGGTGTTCCTCGGCAAGATTTTTCGCGACTACGGCGACCTCGTGCATCTGCGCTTCTTCAAGCTGCACATCTACGCGATCGGCCATCCCGACGGTATCAAGCACGCCTTGCAGGACAATCATCGCAACTACACCAAGTCGTTCGACTACCAGATCCTCGCGCGCCTGCTCGGCAATGGCCTGGTGACGAGCGAGGGCGATCTGTGGCTGCGCCAGCGCCGCCTGATGCAGCCGATGTTTCATAAGCAGAAGATAGCGGCGTTCGGCGCGATGATGGCCGATTGCGCGGGCGCGATGCTCGAGCGATGGGACGCGCACGCAAAGAGCGATGAGGCATTCGACGTGATGCCCGAGATGATGCGCCTCACGCTACAAATTGTAGGACGCGCGCTGCTGACGATTGATCTGACCGGCCACGCGGACCAAATCGGCCGCAACATGACCATCGCCAACGAACGCTTCGCGCAATTCGATCTCGGGATGCTTTTGCCGTTCTTGCCGACACCGGCCAATCTGCGCTTCCGCAGGGCGGCCCATGAGCTGCGCAGCCTCGTGCTCGACATCATCGCGCAGCGCCGCGCGGAGGGCCGCGACTACGGCGACCTGCTCTCGATGCTGCTCGCGGTGCGCGACGAAGAGACCGGCGAGGGCATGAACAACGAGCAGCTTCGCGACGAGGTGCTGACGCTCATTCTCGCCGGCCACGAAACGACCGCGACCGCGATGTCGTGGATTTGGTACCTGCTCTCACAGCATCCGGAAGTCGAGGCCAAGTTACATGCGGAGCTCGACGAGGTGCTGGGCGGGCGGGCGCCCGCGATGAGCGACCTCGCGAATCTGAGTTACACCGGCATGGTGGTGGACGAAGCGATGCGAATTTTTCCTCCGGTATGGGCGGTTGGACGCGCCGCGATCGGAGACGACGAGATCATGGGCTATCCGATTCCGAAAGGCAGCAACCTGATGCTGACGCAGTACTACGCGCATCGGCATCCGGCGTTTTGGGAAAATCCCGAGCGCTTTGATCCCGAACGCTTTTCGCCGGAGCGCGCCGGTGGCCGTCCGCGCTATGCGTACTTTCCATTCGGCGGCGGCCCGCGGATGTGCATCGGCAACATCTTCGCGCTGACCGAGGCACAACTGATTCTCGCCTCGGTCGCGCAGCGCTATCGTTTGCGCCTCGCGCCCGGGCATCCGATCGAAGCGCTGCCGCTGGTCACTCTGCGTCCGCGCTATGGCGTCAAGGTGATGCTCGAACGGCGGGGGAAATGAAGGAGCCTCGATGCCACCACGTCCCGATGTAAGCGAAGAACGGCGCGGGCAAATCCTCGACGCAGCCTCGGCCGTGTTCGCGCGACTCGGCGTGCGCGAATCGCGCATGGACGATATCGTCGCGCAGGCCGACCTAAGCAAGGGCGCGCTTTACTGGTACTTCAAGAGCAAAGACGACCTGATCGCGGCGTGCATCGAGCGGCTGTTCGCGCGCGCGATCGAAAACTTCCGCGACTTCCTGAAAACTGAACAATCGTTCCGAATCGGCCTCGAGGCGATCGCACAATACATGGCAGCCGACCTGCGCGAGATCGGCCGAATGCGCGGCGTGGTGCTGGAATACTACGCGCTGGCGGCGCGCGACGGGCGCGTGCGCGAGCGGGTGCGGGGATACATCGAGACGTTCATCGAGCTGTTCGTGACGATGATCGAGCACGCCATCGAGCGCGGCGAATGCCATCCGGTCGATGCTCGCAAGACCGCCATCGCCATCGAGGCGATGTTCGAAGGGATCACGCTGCTATCGATCGTCGGCATCGCGGATAGCGACAGCGCCGCGACGATCGAGCATGCCACGCATCTGGTGTTCGATTCGCTGCTGCCGAATGCCTAGGAGGGTTGCCTTAGCCGCAATGCTGTTCGGCCTTGCTTCACCTTTGGGTCAGGCGCTGATCGTCGGCGGCTATGCACTTGTAGAGGACGGCCGAATCGAGCGCGATCACGATTTCCGGCGACCGCACGCGGGGTTCTGGGTAAATCCCGTTCGTCGCGATCATTTTCGTTCCAGGAGGCATTACTAGGTGATCCTCGCAATCGACCCGACTGTCGTAGCTTTGCACCCGCTCCCAGCTGGACACGGGCGCAAGCGCACGACGAGGGAAACCAGGAGTGAAACCGCGATGACGTAGAGGAATCTCAGATAGAGAAACCGTGTCCGCATCTTATCATCGCGCTGATTCGCCGAGCCAGCGCACCCAATTCAGTTCTCGTTTGACGGAATTCCACAGCCGCTCGTCGGCGGTCCAGCACTCGCACTGATGAGACTCCGCGAGCGCGAGGTAGTGCGCATCGTAAGCGGCCGTCAGACCGAATCGCGCGGCCAGTTCGAGCCCGCGTCTATGAATGGCGTCTGACTGCAAGACAATGGGCCCAACCTCCAGTAGATACTGGAGTCCGGCCCTTGCGTCCGCGAGGGTCAGTTGACCGCGCCGCACTCTTTTTGAAAGCGCATTCGTGATTTCGAAGAAGAACAGCGTTGGCGCGATCATCTGCCGTCTAGCAGTTCGCCATTCAACAAGCAGAAGACGCGCTTCAGGACTATACGGCTCGTCCACCGCCCACTTGATCCGATGCTCGCATCGACCACAACCTGGTCGGCGCTCAAAGTTGGGCGTCACGCTCCTCACGAGCTTCGCGGATAAGATCGACCG